>CAZJWE010000024.1:2591-25388 GCA_964549265.1 uncultured Bacteroidales bacterium
ATCAGCCACAAAGACGGAGTCATCATTGCCTTCCGTGCCATCCTGCCAACTGTAATCATCATACCCTGCGCCGGCATTTAATGCAATGCTGTCTCCTTCACATAATATTGTATCGTGTCCAAGGGCCACCGGGGTAATCGAATCATATAGTATAATAATGGTATCTTTTCCAGTACACGCACCATTTGAGACAGTAACATGGCATGTGTCTTCGTTTGTAACCAAAAATAATTGTTCCGTTGAATTGTCATGCCACAGATATTCATCATATCCGTTTCCCGGATCAAGCATTAACGATTCGCTGTTGCACAGTACGGTATCATCACCAAGTTGAATATCGGGTATGGTGTCATATTCAATAAAAATCGAATCATTCGTTTGGCAAACTCCTTTTGTTGCGTTAACCCAAAACCATCCTGCTGTATCAGCCACAAAGACGGAGTCATCATTGCCTTCCGTGCCATCCTGCCAACTGTAAGCATCATACTCTGCGCCGGCATTTAATGCAATGCTGTTTCCTTCACAAATTGAGGTATCCTGTCCTAAATTTACAGGAAGAGTGTATTCATAATCAACTACAATGGTATCACGCACTGAGCATGAACCGGAAAAGACTTGTACCCGGTATGTGCCGGGCACATCAACTGTGTAGGTTTGTCTGGTTGAACCATCTTGCCATTGATAGCTGTCAAATTCCGGTCCGGCATCCACTATCAATTCGTTATAATTGCACAGTACAGTATCATTTCCTAAGCTTACCTGATGCTCCAGAATTCGCATCAATACCTTTGCAGTATCGCATAATCCTGTGGTATCACACACTGTAACAGAAAAACTATCATTTCCTGTAAAATGAATATCAGGGTAGTATGTCAGGCTGGTGTCAGAATTAAAATTTACATGGCCATGGTTGGGTTCGTTTCCTGATATTAGACTTAAAGGTAATAATGAATCATTGGGAAGGTTGATATCGTCAATTGAAAAAGACATTTGATAAGGACAGTTTTTGAATGTTTTTTTGATGCTAACATCGGGTTCTATATCAGGCGGAGAAGGGGGTATTGATTCACAATAGGTGAATTCCTGAAAGGTAATATCTTGCTGATAAAAAGTAATATCTGTGATTGTTTCGGTTGCACTAACAAATGAACCATCGAAGTTTTGAGAAGTAATGTCCAGATTACTCATAGGAAAGTTTACCGGCGCTTGATTACATCCTGATATTCCGTTGGAATCCATTTTTATAATAAATCCATTTTCAGAATTATTTTCTTTCCCGGAAACCAGGATTTCTGGAGTATTTATAGTAATATCATGTAAGCGGTTGAGGGTGTTTCCATTGCCATATATATTAGACCATTCAATATCACCATTTTTTGATATTTTAAAAACAACCGGTGCATTTTGTGATGGTAAATATGCACTTGCATAATACTTGTTTTCAAAAGGCTTGATGTTAATGTTGCTTTCATAAGCATTGTTATAAGAATTATTTTGTTTTTTGAACCATGTTGTGTTTCCATGAATATCTGTTTTTAATATAAATATGTATTCATCTCTGTAGTTGTTTGTATTTTGAATATCTCCATATATTAACAGTCCACTATCTACTGATGTAACGCTGCTTTCATAAAAGCCAAAATTATTTAATTTATAATATTTTTGATGTAATAAATTTCCATCAAGCGAAAGAAACAGTAACACTAAATTATTATTTCTATAGTATCCAGAATTCCCAATAACTCCTGAAGTCCCAGTGATACAAATTTGATGATCATTCGTAAGAGTTAACGAATTTAAGCCACAACCAAAATCAGGTTTATTATTCCATATAATATCACCATCTTTATTTAGTTTAATGATTTTTTTTGCGTTCATGAAAATAAAACAACTATCAGGTGTTTTAATCAGATCATTAGTTCTAACATTGTTTTCATTTTCAAAAATTTTTGTCCATATAATATTGCCCAAATGATCAGTTTTTAGAAGGAAACTTTTTTCATTGCCTCCAAGTAATATTGTTTTTCCTAAAACCAGAAGATTGCCTTTATCTGTTTCAATTATTTTTGTAATTGACTCTGAGTTGCTATGATGATATTTTTTAGACCAAACAACCCTTCCGTAAGTGTCTGTTTTGCATGCAAATACTTTCTCGTAGGGTGTGTTTTTTGCTTCAACTAATTCACCTCCAAAAAGATAATTTCCATCGGATGTAGTGCATGCTGTTTTGATTCTTTCATTAAATTGAGCATCGTAACTTTTTTGAAACGAAATTTGACTTTTCAATACAAGGAGATTGAAAAGCAGGTAAAGCATTAGTATTAACTGTTTGTTTTTCATTAACATAATTTATCTGAATTGATGTTAACAGTAGATTGTTTTATAAAAATACAAAAATATATTTAAAAAATCAAGTACCAGAAAAAACAAAATAAATAGTGAATACGAAAAGTTTATACACTATTTCCTCATTCAACTTCTTCCACAGCCTTTTGAACTTCCGGGTATGTAATCGGTTTGGCAATGATTTGATTATTGTTGTCAACCATAAACAACGTAGGGGTGGCAAAAACATTGAATTTTTGGGCTAACGGACTGCCCCATCCTTTAAAATCAGTATAATTGAACCATGCAAATTGATGTTGATCAATAAAATTATGATAATCGGCTTTATTTGTGTCAAGGGATATGGCAATTACTTCCCAGTTTTTTTCTGTTTCCTGTCGGTATAACTCATCCAACTTCATAATTAGTTGTTTGCAATGCGGACACCAACTGGCCCAAAATAGTATCAGTTTGTTGGGCTTTTTGATCTCTGAAAGTGTTGTGCTTTGTCCGTTATGTATAAATTCAAAATCAGGAAATGTTTTGCCAACAGAGTATTTGCTATATGCGGACAATTGTTTTTTGTATTGATTGTCATCGTTTTCGCAACGGTTTTTATTCAGGTGATGGTCTGCAATATGTGCCAAAACATGTTCCATCTTAAAACTCTCAAACCCTTTGATCAGATAATGAAGCACAAAATCATATACTTCATTATTGATATATGCATATAGCAAAACAGAATCAACAGCTTGTGTAAATGCCTTTTCCTGTTCCCTGGGTGATAAACGGTTACTACGGTAAAGCGAAAGATAATCTATGACTTTACGGGTGAGGATGTTTGTTCTGATCAATGACGGACTGTCGAAAAAATTATGGTCAAAGTAATGTGCTTGAATATAATCTGTCCGGCCGGAAGGCGGCATATTGGCTTTTAAGAATGGAATATATGCAGTTTGCATGATAGCAGTTGCAAACATCTCCGGATGCTTCCTGGTTGTTTCTTTGATGTAATCATTCCATTCGGTTTGCACATCTTCATATTGTTCATAGGCATGTTCATAAAATTCATCTTCAACAGGATAATTGTCAACAGCCGAAGCCAATACATTCATTTTTTGGTTAAAGATATTCTGTTTCTTTAAAAATTCATAATATAGCTTGTTTTCTTCTGACTGAATGATCTTCATACTATCATAAGCCAGAAAAGGGGAAGTTGAATGAATTTCAATATCTTCATGATTATAAATGATCTCAAATCCGGTTTGGTGTACTTTTTTATCTGTTACGTTTTGTTTGCCAAGGATTAATTTATACATAGCAGGAGCCGGGTAATCATTCAGGTTGAATTTAAACTTTCCTGATTGATTTGTTGTTGTTGTGTCTAATATTCTAACATGATCTCCTTCAATAGATGCCAGGTATATATTTTTTTCGGAATATCCACGAATAACACCACTAATCGTGTATTGATCATTACAACGGGAAAGGATCGGAAAACAAAAGAGGATAAAAAAATATATTATGTATTTGTTTCGAGTCGCTTGTTTCTTTTTTCTACAATGATTTTTATGTATCTCCTGCATATAACCTGTTTTATTATGTTAAATCTTTATAATATTGTATTTAGTCAATTCAATGAATATGAGATTTAAAAATATGAAAATAAATACAATGTCTCCCCATACTCGTGAGTGCAGATGGGCAAAATAATCGGCCAGTAAAAATGACATGGGTACTGCAATTAAGTAAATCATTTCAAATGAAGCAGAGGCATCAAAAAAGAAAATGGCCAGTGAAATGATGAGTAGCCAGGTAAATAAAGTAAACGATTTTCGTGCCTGGATTTTCTTTTTAAACAATGATGAAAAAATATGCATGATTGCAATAAAGGTGATAAAAAGAATGAATCCATAAAAAATCATGTATGGGAGAGAAAAATAATTCGTGGTTTCAATATGATAATAAGTGAAATTGGTTTTGAGGTAATCAATAAAATAGAATAATTCTTGTTTAAAAACATAAAAATAGCCTGTCAATAAGATATATGGAGTTATGAGCCCAAGTATAGGGAAGAGCCATTCTCTCCAGTGAAACGGCCGGAGTTGTGCTGCAGCAAACCATAAAAAGATGATAAAATAAGCGGCAGGAGGATAAAATAAACTGCCGATGCTAATGATAAAAGCAGCTTCAAAATAATGATATGCAAGGCCTTTTATTCTGTATGAATCAAATACCCTATCAATGGCCATGATCAAAAAGAAACTGGCAAAAATAGCCGGATTGATCCGTTGTAATTCAATAAAACTACTCGTAATAATGATGAAGAATATTGCAGGCAGATAAGTACGGACATTGATAATCAGGTATTTTTTGTTTAATTGATTGAGTATAAAGACCTGAATAAGAAGCAGGATAAAGCAGGATACTTTCGCAATTATTGGAAATCCATCAAAAAAACGATCTGCAAATTTGTAAAAAAACATCTGGTATGTATCAAAATGAAAGATGTTTTGAGTTCCTGTTTGAAATGCCTGCCACCATAACAAAATACCAATAATCGGGATGAGTACGATCAAAAACGGGTTGTAACTGCGGAATAATTTAAAAATCATGATTATAAAGAGTTATTTTATGTCAAAACCAATATCTTTCCTGTAATATTTTCCTTCAAAATGTATGATATCAGCATCCTGATAACATTTTTGTAACGCTTCATCGAGTGTATTTCCCAGGGCAGTAATTGCAATTACCCTTCCGCCATTGCTTACCACGTGGCCTTTTGATAATTTAGTGCCTGCATGAAATACAATGCTTTGCTTAATGTCATCGAGATTTTTTATCTCTTTCCCTTTTTCATAATCTTCGGGGTACCCTTCAGATGCAAGAATAATGGTAGCTGCAGTACGCTGGTCTATGTTGATTTCTGCTTCTGATAATGTACCGTTTTCGAGCGTAGAAAAAAGTTCAAGAATGTCATTGTTAATTCTGGGAATGACAACTTCGGCTTCCGGATCGCCCATACGAGCATTGTATTCAACAACATAGGGTTCTCCTTTAACTTTCATTAAACCAATATATAAAAATCCTTTGTAAGGGATATCATCTTTTTGCAATCCGTCTATAGTAGGCTTGATGATCTTTTTTTCTACTTTTTCCATGAAATCTTTATCTGCAAACGGAACCGGGGAGACTGCCCCCATACCTCCGGTATTCAATCCGGTGTCTTGTTCTCCTATTTTTTTGTAATCTTTTGCTTCCGGTAATATTTTATATGATTTTCCATCAGTTAATATGAATACAGACAGTTCAATCCCATCCATGTATTCTTCAATAATGACTTTTTCACTAGCTTTACCGAATTTACCGGAAAGCAGGTTTTCCAATTCATCTTGTGCTTCTTTTAAATCATTGATGATCAACACCCCTTTTCCCGCAGCAAGGCCATCTGCTTTTAAAACATAAGGAGGCGACAGTTTAGCAAGATATTGTTTCCCTTTTTCAATTTCATCTTTTGAAAATCCAGCAAATGCTGCACTGGGGATGTTGTTGCGTTCCATGAACTGTTTGGCAAAGCTTTTACTGCCTTCCAACAGAGCGCCGGATTTGGGAGTGCCGATTACTGCGACATCATTTAATTCCGGATCATTGATAAAATAATCATATAACCCGTCAACCAATGGTGACTCGGGGCCAACGACAACCATTTTTATATCACGCTCTTTTACAAGATCAGATAATGCTTTAAAATCAGATGATACAATCTGTATATTCTTGCCTGTTTTTTGTGTTCCGGCATTGCCAGGTGCTATGTACAAATCATCCAATAAATTACTTTGGGCTATTTTCCATGCCAGGGCATGTTCCCTGCCCCCAGATCCAATCACCAATACATTCATAATGATCTATGTTTTATTATGATATCTTTTTTTTTGATATAATTACTGTCTGTCCATAATGTCCGTTAATTTCGTTACGCTTGTCCCAAAATTGCTCATTTACATCAGTAAACTACGCTTTTTGGGGTTGCACAAGCCTCGTTCTCGAACATTATGATTCACACTTGTTAATCATACATGGCAAATTTATCTATTTAAAATAGAATATTATCATAATATTAATAAAAAATTCAGAAGCGACCGCTTTATGTTAAAAATATTTATGATCTTTGATCGTTTGATCAATAAAAAAGTGTATTAACTCAATGAATACCTTTTTCTATGTATTTTATGATAAAAGTTAAATGAACCGAGCCACGACAATTTTTTTTTGACACACACCTACATGATTATTGAAAATCTATTTAGATTACACAAAGTCAGCAAATTAAACTCATGGCGAGCTCCATATGACCTTTGAAAATTTTCATTTAGTTTAACTTAACTTAATAATAACTTAACATTAATTTTACACAGACATCATGGATTTATACTTAAATTTGTCGAATAGACTAAAACAAATGAAAAATCCAACTCCTAAACAAATTGCCATTGGTGTCTCGTTAATTGTGACATTTGTTGTCATTGTTTTTTTGGTGATCATCCATTTTTCGATTCAACAAACATTAAACTGGTATTTCTATGCCATTGTACCACTTGTTACATTTCTTACCTGCTACCTTGTGTTGATTTATTTTCTTGAATATTTTATTTATAGAAAAATCAAATTGATCTATAAAACCATAGCCAAATCCAAAACAACCAAAGGTCTTGCCGAAGACAAGATGAATATGAACCGGAATATAATAGAAGATGTTGAACAGGAAGCCCTGAAAAGTATGTCAGAAGACCAGGAAACGATCAGGCAATTGAAAAGGATGGAAGAATACCGGCGTCAGTACCTGGGAGATGTGTCACATGAGCTAAAAACCCCTATCTTTCATTTACAAGGCTATATAGATACATTAATTGACGGAGGAATCCATGACGAAAATATTAATGTTAAATATTTAAAAAAAGCATCAAAAAATGCTGAACGACTTAATGCCATCGTAGAAGACCTGGAAATGATTGCATTGATAGAAGATGGAAAAATGAACCTTGAGATAGAAGATTTTAATCTATGGGATCTCGTGAATGAAGTGTATGATCATTTACAACCTATGTCAACTCAGCATCAAATTCAACTTAAATTCAAAAAAGGATTTATCAACCCTTGTTTTGTTAAGGGTGACAAAGAACGGATACACCAGGTGATTGTTAACCTTGTCTCAAATGCAATTAAATATGGTGTAGAAGATGGCAAAGTAACCATTGGGACGTATGATATGGATAAAAAATATTTAATCGAAGTATGCGATAATGGTATCGGGATTGAAGAAGAGCATTTACCACGTATATTTGAACGATTTTACCGTGTAGACAGAAGCAGAAGTCGCGAAAAAGGAGGAACAGGCCTTGGACTATCCATTGTAAAACATATTCTTGAAGCACACAACCAAAATATTAATGTGCGCAGTACACCCGGAGACGGAACAACATTTACGTTTACACTTGATAAAGCGTAAGTGTGGGGGAATTAAAGTAGTTGTTTTTTCAAATCAATCGTTATTTAGAATGGTTATACAATGAATTTAATGGTAAATTGCGATTTATTTTATGGAGGTTGGAAAAATAGTTTAACGTAGTTTATATGTTGTGTTCTTTCAAAACGATTAATTTTATATTGAACCACATTTAAACCACATTTACAACTATATTTAAACAGTATTTTAGGTCCTGTAAAAATATTTAACCACTAAAATAAGGGTAGTACCTTTAGAATAGAGCCATCTCCCTTATGAGCGTATCGTTTAGGTGAAATTCCAATTTCTTTTTTAAATACACGGCTAAAATAATATACATCGTCAAATCCACATTTTTCCGCAATGGCTTGCAAACCTTCATAAGGTTTGTTTTGAAGCATTTGACAGGCAGCATTAATCCGTTGTCTTCGGAGTTCTTTAGTAAAGGAAACAGGAGGATTATGCGTTTTTAATAACCGGCTGATTTGCCGGGGCGATTTGTAAAAATATTCTGATAGGGTTTCCAATGTCAAATCCTGATGGAAATTATCTTTTATAAACGTGATAATCCTGTCAGACAATTGTGTACTTTGGCTTTTCAGGAACGTTTTGTTGTCATAATGGCCTCCAAATCCAAACAATGCTTTGATTGATAAGAGCAGAAATGAACTGATTAACGCATGCAAATGTGTTTCGTCTGCGATAGCAGATTTAGAAAGCTCATAAATGTTTGCGGATAACTCTCTTAACCCTTCTTTTTCGGTGTCATGCATTATGTATTCATTGAATGGGATGTTTAATGTATTTTGTTCAATGATCCAATTCCAATAAACTAAAATATGTTCGCCTTCACATTTATAGCTGTGGAGCATGCCTGGAGGGACATTTAAAATTGTCCCGGGTGCATACGTTCTGATACTTGAAATATGCCGGCGATCGAGATTATCATATGTAATATATTGACCGGTTCCTTTAATAAACAAAACCCCTTCATGAAATGAATGAATATGAGGCGGGATATCGTATTCATATCTTGTGAAATATAGTTCCATAAGTTTAATGGTGGTGCCGGAAATTTTTATACTCACCGGAATCCTCAGAAATTCGTTAGTTTGAAGAAGGTCGAATTTCATATTTTGTCATGTTTTTACTAATTATTTGTCTTTATAACGTGATTTTGTTTTAATTATGTTGCAAATAATGTCTTTTTTGTCCATTGTCTTGAATGTTGATATTCTTTAAATTTGTAATAAATTGAAGCAGACTGAAAATCAATATAAAAGTTTAAAACGAACATAACCTGAAAAAAATGAAAGCAACAAATAGATTTCTAAGACTGATTGAAGAAAAAGGGTTGAATAAACTTCCTTATATGCCCTGTATGGATCAATATGTGCAATCCGGGTTACCAGAAGAATATCAAAACAAACATATCATTGAAATGCAACGGCAAGTGGGAACAGATATGTTTAGGGGAGTAGGAGCATTTAAAGAAGAGTACGATGAAACCATTCAACACAGTAAAGTGCGGGATGGAGAATTGGTCATTGAAAAATTTTCTACACCAATCGGAAACATTCAACAGATCAGCCGTTTTGTCCCCGAGTCCCCTTTTATTCCTTTTCCTACAGAATATCTGATTAAAAGACAGGAAGATATGAAAATCTTTCGTTATGTACTGGAGCATACCAAAATAACTGCAGATTACAGTGAGATAAATTATTACAAAGAGAAATATCCGGACAAAATTTTATCCGCCAGCTTATCCGATTCTCCGTTTTATGATTTGTTAACCAAGGTAATTGGAATTGAAAATTTCACCTATTTTTATATGGAAGATCCTGCAGAGATTGAATTGACAATGCAAGCAATGCAGGAAAATAAAAAGAAACATGTTGAAATTTCTGCTCAAAGTCCTGCCGATGTGTTAATCTGTTATGAAAATACAAATACCTCCAATTCAATGCCGGAATGGATCAATATGTATGCATTTAAGCAATTGAATGAATTTACGGATATCGCACATCAATATGACAAGCCCTTGTTCATTCATATGTGTGGAAAGATAAGCCTTGTGCTGGATGATATTGCACAATGTAAGTTCGACGGAATCATAGATGTTGCACCAGAGCCGACAGGAGACTGTGATTTTGCAGAAGCCATTAAAAAGATGGAACAGGTGAACAAGGTCATTGCCGGTGGGATTGAATGCAATCAATACACGATGAAAGACACAAAAGCATTCAGAGAATCAGTTGAGCAATTCCTTAATGAGCTTCCTGATAGTCCCTATTATATACTCGGGAGCGGCGATGCCGTACCGCAAGGCACTCTTGCAGAAAACCTGATCGAAGCCTATAAAATATCTACAAAGCACAAAACCAAAGCAAATCAGGTATAAAAGGGTGAGAAAGAAAAATTATGTTATTTATGACAGGGTTTCACATGTAAGAGAATGAAATGAATAATACGATGTTTAGCTGTTATTTCATTCTTTTCCTCTCAAAAAAATGCTTCGAATCGCCCCATTTTCCAAAACAGGGCTTCATCTTTATTTTAGATAACGATTCATTCAATACTTTTTTGGAAACTGTAGTTATGGGTTTATCCTTATAGAGGTTGTAGTTGCCTGTGTATTTTGCAGGAGTTAATAGCGGCATGATCACATTGGCGCCGGCCATTAGTCCGGCTTCTTTTCCACCGGAGTGAAGTGCTTCCAGTGCTGTGGTGGATGCAATATTGATATCTGGCATCATAAGTCGCAGCAAGGCAATCATATTCAATCCCAAATTAAATGCTTCGATCCTATTATATCCTGTTGTTTCCAACGGTGTATTTGGGTGTGGGATATAAGGGCCCATGCCGACCATGTCAATGTCCATTTTTTGCATAAAAATCAGGTCATTGGCCAGGTGTTCAAGTGTTTGAAAAGGCGCCCCGATAAGCATACCTGTGCCGGTCTGAAAGCCTGTTTCACGAATTTGATTGAGGCATTGTTTGCGATGTTTAAAACTCATCTCATCCGGATGAAGCCGTGAATACAGCGATGGGTCAGACGATTCAATCCGCAGCAGGTAGCGATGCGCTCCTGCCTCATAAAAACGTTTATATGTTTCTTTGGTTTGTTCACCCACACATAAGGTGATTCCAATATGCGGGAAATCCTGTTTAATCGTTTGTACAACATCTTCCACAAAATCAATAAAAGGGGCATCATTGCGTTCGCCTGATTGCAATACCACTGAGCCATAATCTTCGTGATCGCATATCTTTACAGCCTGCATAATTTCGTCTTTAGACATGGTGTAGCGAACTACATCCTGGTTTGATCTGCGGATGCCGCAGTAAAAGCAATCGTTTTTACATACATTCGAAAACTCAATCAACCCCCTTAAATATACATGGTTAGATAATGCTTTGTTACGCACGGTAACTGCCATGGCGTGGAGGTCTTTTTGTTTGTCTCCCCATGCTTTCAATAAATCTATTATATATGATTGGGACAGATTTCTCACTTGTTTATGTTATGTAAATTAATATTAATTATGTTGGTACTACCCTTATTTTAGTGGTTAAATATTTTTACAGGATATAAAATACTGTTTAAATATAAACAAATTGCAAGTTATCATTAAATTCGTGGTAGAACCATTTGTTTAACCATTCTCTAATCTCTTTGTTATGCACCTGCATTTGTTAAATAATTCCCTTTTTCGATTTGCTGTATTACTGTATTTATAGCGGATGTATGTTCCAACTACAAATAAAGATCCCGTTCTCCGTTAATAATTTTTTGATACTGTTCATTAAAAATATCCAATAGCTTATTTTCTTTAAAAAATGGCATTCGTTCAATCTCTTTAATTTCTTGTTGTATCAATTGTTCGCCTATGGCCTTGGTTGTTTCGGATGCATAGTCGTCTAAATACTCACGAAATGTTAATACAGCATTCAGTTTACAGAATTTTCCTTCTACACAGCCTTTCAACAGGCCCATGATTTTATCTCCTGTTCTGCCACACCTATAGCCTGCGGTACAAAAAGAGGTAATCATGCCTTTATGTGCCAGTTCGCGTACCACTTCATCCATGTTGCGGGTATCGCCCAGCATGAACTGTTGTTTTTCACTCACTTGTTCCAATGGCTTGCCCTGGTTCTGATCTGCCAGTTTCAATGCTTCTGTATAACCTCCAATGCCAATTTTAGTGGAGGCGTCGGTTTGGGTGCATCCCACATCAATCACATTCATCCTGAGTTCAGGCCGCTCTCTTGCTGTAATGATTAAACCGGTGTAAGGCACGGCCAGTCGAATGACTGTTACCAGCTTTTTAAAATTCTCATCCGATACTTTGTGTTTTGAGTTGATACTCACATCGGAGTTACTTGCCGGGGTGATCCGCGGAAAGGAGATGGTATGCGGGCCAATACCGAATTGACGTTCAAGGTCAATAGCATGATACAACAGACCCATTACCTCGTATTTCCAGTCATACAATCCAAACAGGGCACCAATGCCCATGTCGTCTATGCCTGCTTCCATAGCCCGGTGCATGGCATACAGCCGCCATTGAAAGTGAGCTTTCGGCCCGGCAGTATGAAGATTTTTATACGTTGGCCTGTGGTATGTTTCCTGGAATACCTGGTATGTACCAATCCCTGTTTCATGAAGCTTTTTCAGGTCTTCAACAGACATGGGCGGCGCGTTTACATTGATTCGCCGGATATTTCCGGTGCCTGGCCCGTAAGGTGCTTTTTTGCGGGCACTGTAAATGGCTTTAAGCGACCGTACCATATAATTTATATCTGTATA
This sequence comes from uncultured Bacteroidales bacterium, assembly GCA_964549265.1. Taxonomy (GTDB): domain Bacteria; phylum Bacteroidota; class Bacteroidia; order Bacteroidales; family JBBRXJ01; genus CAYMKE01. Next base: position 15,230 of record CAZJWE010000024.1, read on the forward strand.
TGGGTGTTCGCCATATACGGCAATCATGCGCTTGTGTCCTTCTGCAATCACGGCTTCGGTCTCCTGTACAATTTCATCGGTAGATAAGACTTTTCTGCATTCTACCTTATTTGAACTCCTGAAACCACAATACCTGCAGTTATTCACGCAATAGTTACCACAATAAAGAGGAGCAAAAAATACGATTCGGTTGTCATACACTTTTTGCTTCACTTTCAACCCGGATTCATACATTTCCTGCCACAGCTCTTCGTCTTTTACATGTAATAAAGCAGCCGTTTCAGAAGGTGATAGCCGTTCTATTTGCAATGATTTTTGTAATATCTCCCTGATTTGGGATTTTTCCGGTTCCCTGTTTTGCGACAGATCGCTTTGAATGGCTTGTTCATCAATAAAATCATTGCCATTGACCATGTATTTATCAATTTGATCTTGTTTTATGACCTGATCAGTCCATTCTTTCACAGATGTATGGTTTGTTATTCTCATAACTCCTCCTTATTGTTTTATGCTATGAAAGCACTATAATTATAAACTGCAAGGGGTCGCGAGCTGGGAGCTAAGGGCTCAGTTATTTTTAAACCCCATTCTTAACCAAACTGAGCTCCACGTTTTTTGTTCTTAGCTCTGTTCTCTCTCTGTTTGCTTTTAGCTTTTCAGTACTTTATTTACTTCCGGTATCAGCACTTTGGCAGTGACCGGTTTTTTCAGGAAACCTTCCACTTCAAAATAATGAGATACACCGTTGTCGTCCATATAGTCAACGCCTTGTAGCCCATTTGCAGTATTTCTGATTAATAATACATTCAATTCTTTAAATTGTGGGTCTTTCCTGAATTCTCTGGCCATGTCCTGTATGCTTTCTTTTTGTCCGTCTGTTGTAGTCAATACATCAACAGATGTTTGGATTAGTTTGGGCACGTTTTTAAATTCAGTGTCTTTGTTGAGTTCCTGAGCTATCTCAAACCCTTCGTAATGGGTTGTGAGCATTACATCCAAAATAAAGAGGTCGGGTTTGATAGCTTTGGCTTTTTGCATGCCGTCTTCTTTATTGTTAGCTGTTTCTACCTGGAAGTTTTCTTTTTCAAGCGCTGCTTGATAAACATTGAGCACATCCAGGTCATCCTCGATAATTAGAATTTTTTTTGTTTCCATGATGATTTGGTTTTTGGTTTATAAAATGAGTCCGCAATCTTTAATGATTGTCTTTAGATAAGGTCACAGTAAATCTGCTTCCTTTATTTTTTTCACTTTCCACATGTATATCTCCATGATACATGTCTGTTATTTTTTTGGCAATAGATAATCCAAGTCCACTGCCCGAAATATGTTTGGTGCTCTCGTTTTTTATTCTTACAAACTCTTTAAACAATTTGTGTTTATCATCTTCAGACATTCCAATCCCGGTGTCTTCCACAATTATTTTTATGCAATCATTGTCTTCATTGATATAGCAGTCAACTTTTCCATTTTCTTTATTGTATTTCACTGCATTAGAGATCAGGTTGTTAAAAATCATCTCCATATCTTCCGGGTTGGCGATGAATGAAAAATCTTTTGCTGCATGTAATTTTACTTCCACGTCTTTTTGAATGGCAAGTGGCCTCACAGAATCTATGGCATAGGATGCAATTTCATTCAGCAACACATTTTTTACTTCTTTTTCTTTGGTACGTGTTTGAATTTTTGTCAGGTCGAGCAGGTCCATGATAAGGGCTTTCATGCCGTTAGCACGGGCAATGGAGCGGTCAATCACATGATTATAATCCTCCAGTTGTTTGCCAAGTTGTTGGTCTTTCATCATTTCAAGGTAACCGAGAATAGCATTCAACGGAGACTTCAGCTCATGAGAAAGGACAGACATAAATTGAAAACGGGTCTGCCGGCCTTCCTTTTTGATTTGTTCAGTGATCCGGTTTAAATACAATTGTTTTGTGATAGTGGTTATAGAGGCACGCAGTTCTTCGGGTGTAAAGGGTTTATGAATAAAATCGGCTGCACCTTCGTCTGTGGCCTCCACTGCTATTTCTAATGAAGGATAAGCAGTGATCATGGCTACTTTGCAGTCATATTCTTTGCGTGAAATTGTATCCAATACATCTATGCCCTGAATCCCGGGTAATTTATTATCTAACAACACAATATCAGGCAATTCTTTTTCCATAAGTGCCAGGCCGTCTTCACCGGTTTGTGCTGTTTTAATGGAAAAGTTGATGTCTTCTTCCATAAAAGGAAACCGAAGGGTGTAATTTTGCAATGTCCGCTTAATACCATTGCAGATTCCCTGCTCATCATCTATTACCAGTATTTTTATTGTTTTCATTTTAATTTATTTTTTAGCCACAAAAGCTCTTAAGCACTTTTTTTTAGTTTTGAAAGATTCTTGGTATCCTGATTTCGAAACGTGTACCTGTAGGCCCTTTTTCCGGGTCGGCATTCGACGTTACGTTGATCTTGCCTTTGTGCATTTTAATGATCCCGTAAATGGTTGGCAATCCCAGCCCGGTTCCCTTGCCCGTGTCTTTGGTCGTGAAAAATGGCTCAAATATCTGGTTCACAAATTCTTCTTCAATACCTTTTCCATTATCTTCAATGGTAAAATATAAATTGTTGACTTTTTCATAGATTTTGATCTTAATAACTCCTCCGTCAGGCATGGCTTCAAAAGCATTTTTTGTGAGGTTGTTAAAAACCTGTGTCATTTGTTCTTCATCCACCATAATTATGGGGTTATCCAGTTCGGAATTCAATTCTATATTTATATTTTTAGGTATCACCAATGAATTCATACTTCGTTTTACCAGGTCCACCGCATTCACTGCCGTGTAATTCACCTGATCTTTTCGTGAGAAGCTAAGCAGCCCGCTTACAATTTTACGGCATCTGCCTGCCTGTTCAACAATTTGTTCGATGTCTTCCCGCAATTGAGAGTCTTTCGGACAATCTTCAAGAAGCAGGTTACTATACATGATGATTACTCCAATTGGATTGTTCAGTTCATGTGCAATACCGGCAGACAATTGCCCCATGCCTGCAAGTTTTTCTTTTTCTTTTAGAGTCCTTTGCATCGAAGCCAGCTCTTTATTCGATTTTTCAAGTTTTTCATTGTACCTGTGCAGGCGTTCGATCGAATAGGGGAGACACATTTCGTTTTCTGCAATTCCTTTATGTATAGCTACTGCGTGATCCCAGCAGGTGCCATAACCACAGGCGCCACAGTCGAGATAATCCTCAGGGTTTGCTTTCCCCATTTTTGTTAATATTTCAATGATTTTTTCCGGTTGGGGAGAATCAAGCCGCTGGTCTCTTGCTTCATGATGCTCACTAAAATCCATTTGTGCAAAAGAGTGAATATGTTCTTCCCATGTTTTTTCGTCAAAATTTTTGAGCTTTTCAATCACATAGTTACGTACAGCCTTTCTGCGCGAGTATTTTTTCCCGTTTTTGGTAGTCCCCGGCCCCATGATACACCCGCCACATGCAAGCAGTTCAAGGTGTTGGTTGGCCACGTCACCGGTTTCAAACTCTTTGAGCGCTTCCTGAAAGTTGGGCTTGTTCTCAGATACTATGACATTGCCATCGAACAGATTGTCGGGCATTTCAATAGCCTGCAGCAACCCCCTGCTTATGGGAAATATGGCACCGCGTCCGGCAACAGGTGGATCAAAATCAAAAGGCTTTACTTTTGCAGGGTCTATGTGACGGGCCTCAAACATATCTCTTAATTCCCGGAATGTAAGGACTTCGTCCACTTCGTCAGACTCTGCTTTTTTAGAGAAACATGGGCCGATAAATACTACACGGGTGTTGTCGCCATATTTTTTCTTAATAACTCGTGTCATGGCTACCATAGGAGAAGCGATTCGGGCGACCTGTCCTACCATTTCAGGATGGTATTTCCCTACATAATTCACTATGGTAGGGCAGTCGCCTGTAATTACGGGGGCATGTTCTTTGTTGTCAAATATCTCTTTATACTTCCTGGCCACCAGGTCTGCACCAAAACCAACCTCAGTCACATAATCAAAACCCAATTCCCTCATCATTCCTACAAATGTTTTGTAATTATCGAATTCTGAGAATTCGGCAGGGAAACTGGGTGCTACAGTGGCGGCTACTTTCTCGTCAGAACGAAGCATATCGTTTACAGCATCAACCGTGTTTAAAAAAACCTTTGCTCCCTGGCTGCAAACATTCACACAATTCCCACATCCAATGCACCGTTCGTTCATCACTTCTGCCTGCCCGTTTACAATACGGATTGCTTTACATGGGCATTCCCTTACACAGGTATAGCATACCCTGCAACGGCCTTTTACCGTAAATACCAATTGTCGGTTTTTTATCATGTTGCCCATGTACTTATGTCTTTAGAGTTAGTTATTATAATTTTAATAATGCTTTAATTTCCCGTTCCAGTTGATCTGGCCGTATATCCTTATCAAGATAGCGGTCTGCTTTGATCCATTTCTTCTCTGCTTCAGATGTTAACCCGAAATTCCTTCCGGTTTGCGATTTTACAGCTGTTGCCAGGATCACAGGAACATCCGGGTATTTCTTTTTGATCCGGTAGCTTAAGATGAAACCGCTATCTTCATTTTCCATCATCAGGTCAAAAATGGCCAGGTCGGGTTTAATGTTGTCAAGGAGCTTTTCAGCTTCTTTCTGGCTGCTGGCGGTTACTGTGTTAAACCCCATGTTTTCTACCTTTAATTTGGTTTGGTACAGAAAATCCTGGTCATCATCAGCTAATAATATGGTTATATTGATTGCATCCATAGTGGTATGTTTTATAGTATGATTAAATTAGTACCTCTTTATTCCGTTTTCTGTAAGTTGTATGAAGCAATTTATGACTTCTTTTTCCTAAAGGTTTCTCAAGATATTTTTCATAAAGTTCTTTAACCTCAGGATTGCTGTGTGAAGTATTCAATGCTTCGTTTTTGTCAAGGTCATACAAACACTTCATCCTGGCTTTTAAGGTTTCTGTGTCTGTAGAAAGAGGTTGTCCGCCTCCATTTATACAACCGCCCGGGCAAGCCATCACCTCAATAAAGTGAATGTCTTTCCTTCCTGCTTTGATCTCTTCCAGTAATTTCTCTGCATTCTTCAATCCACTTACTACGGCCACACCCAGTTCAATTCCATTGATATTGACGTTGGCTTCTTTTCTGCCTTTTAAACCTCTTACATCTTTGAATGCAAGGTCTTCTTTGTCTTTTCCTGTAATGCTGTAATATGCAGTCCGCAATGCAGCTTCCATTACACCACCCGATGCACCGAATATTTTACCGGCTGTACTTCTCATTCCCAGCGGAGAATCGGCTGATTCGGGAGCAAGGCTTTGGATGTCTATGTTATAGAGTTTTATCAACGCGGCCAGCTCACGTGTAGTCAGCACTGCATCTACATCAGCAACCCCTTTACTGATCATTTCTTCCCGGCCTGCTTCAAATTTTTTGGCAGTGCATGGCATGATAGATACATGAAACATTTTTTCCTTTGGTATTCCAGCAGTTTCAGTGAAATAATTTTTAATCACAGCTCCAAGCATTTGCTGCGGAGATTTACAGGAAGAGATATGCTCAATCATGTCAGGATGAAATTCTTCAACATATTTGATCCATGCAGGGCAACAGCTTGTAAATAAAGGCAGTGTACCTCCATTATTAATTCTTTCAAGCAATTCATTAGCTTCTTCCATTATTGTTAAATCGGCAGAGAATGAAGTATCAAATACATGTTTGAAGCCCATCCTTCTGAATGCTGCATGCATAATTCCTGCTACATCTTTCCCGGGTTTAATATTAAATTCTTCGCCCAGGGTTACTGAAACGGCAGGGGCATGTTGTACTACCACTGTTATTTCAGGGTCATGTAGTGCATCTTTTACCCGCTCAATATCACTTTTTGGGATAAGCGCTCCGGTTGGACATACCTGGATACACTGTCCACAGTTTACACAACTGGATACATTCATCCCTTTATTATAAGCAGTGCCTATAAATGTATTGCTTCCCCTGTTGATGAAGTCAATAGCCGATACTGCTTCAATCTCTTCACATACCCGAACACAGCGACCACATAATATACATTTGGCAGGGTCTCTCACAATACTGGTACTGGCCTGGTCTACATGAAAATCGTTTTTAACTAATGGTGTCAGGCGCCGTTCGGTGATATTTAGTTGATCTGCCAATTCTTGTAATTCACAGTTCCTGTTGCGTTCGCAGTAAAGGCAATCGTCAGGGTGATTGGCCAGCAAGAGTTCTACAATGGTTTTCCTGGCCTCCACGACTTTATAAGAGTGTGTGTATACTTTCATGCCGTCACTTACAGGATAAGAGCAGGATGTAACCAGGTTATTGAACCCTTCTACTTCCACAACGCACATTCTACATGCTCCTGAAGGGGGTAAGCCGTTAATATGACATAGTGTTGGAATATTGATTCCCATTTTTCGTGCTACCTCCAGGATGGTTTCCCCTTTTTTGGCATCTATGCGGGTGTTATTTATTTCTAATTGTATTGCCATGATATATATATATATTATATTTTATTCAACCATAATTGCATCAAACTTACATACATTGGCACAGGTGCCGCAAGCAATGCATTTTTCGTCAACAATAAAGTGTGGAGCCTTTTTAGAGCCAATGATGGCATCTGTAGGGCATTTTCGGGCACATAGCCCGCAGCCTGTACATTTATTCACGTCTATTTTGTATGTTTTCATGTCCTGGCATACATTTGCCGGGCATTCTCTGTCAAACACATGTTGTTCATATTCATCCCTGAACCAGGTTAAGGTGCTTATTACTGGGTTTGGAGCTGTTTGTCCGAGGCCGCATAATGAAGTTTCCTGGATCACGGGTGCTAATTTTTCAAGCATGATTACCCCTTTAAATCTGTCCAGTGCCTCATTTTTACCTCTTGGCTTGGAGGTAAGGCTTTCAAGGATTTCCAGCATTTTGCGTGTTCCTTCCCTGCATGGGATGCATTTTCCACAGCTTTCTCGTTGGATAAAATCCATGAAGAATTTGGCCACATCCACCATACATGTTTCTTCATCCATGACGACAAACCCGCCGGAACCCATCATGGCACCGACAGATTTGAGTGACTCATAATCTACCGGGATGTTAAGGTTTTGTTCAACAATGCATCCGCCGGACGGCCCTCCAATTTGAACCGATTTGAATTTTTTGTTGTTAGGTATGCCGCCTCCTATGGTATAAACAATGTCGTTGACAGAGGTGCCCATAGGCACTTCTACCAACCCGGTATATTTTATTTTGCCTGATAAAGCAAATACTTTTGTTCCTTTTGAAGATTCAGTGCCTACAGCCTTGAATGCATCTGCACCATTTTTAATGATGTTGGGTACATTGGACAGAGTCTCTACATTATTGATGACAGTGGGTTTGCCGAACAATCCTTCCACAGCAGGGTAGGGGGGGCGTGGGCGTGGCATGCCCCGTTTGCCCTCAATGCTATGAATGAGTGCGGTTTCTTCACCGCATACAAAGGCTCCGGCTCCTTTTTTGATGATGATGTCGAGGTTGAACCCGCTATGATGAATATCTTCACCCAATAAATGATAATCTTTGGCATCCTGTATGGCCTTTTTCAGGCGTTCAATGGCATGAGGGTATTCTGCCCTGATATAAACATAGGCTTTGGATGCTCCAATGGCATAGGCTGCAATGGCCATTCCTTCGACTAATTTATGCGGGTCGCCTTCAATCACGGCTCTGTCCATAAATGCCCCGGGATCGCCTTCGTCGGCATTGCATATCAAATACTTTTGTTCGCTGGCTGCATCGCGTGCAAACCGCCATTTTTTTCCGGCAGGAAAACCTCCGCCTCCTCTACCGCGCAGTCCGCTTTCAGTAACCATATCTATAATATCTGCAGGCGTTTTGCCTTCGAGTATGCTCAAATATGCTTTATATCCTCCGCGGGCAATGTATTCGTCAATGCTCTTGGGATCCATCAGGCCACAATTATTTAAAACCCAGCGTAATTGTTTTTTGAAAAAGGGATGGTCTTTGAACAAAGGCACTAGGTTCCATGGTTCATTGATATTATCGGCAAACTGAAACAATACATGCTCTTTGTTTATGGTGTCATTCCTTATATCATCGAGAATGGCTGTAACATTGTCTTCTTTAACATTACCGAATGAAACTCTGGCTTTGCCCGGCAGTTGAATGTCAACAATAGGCTCCATAGCACAGAAGCCAATGCATCCCACTTCTACAACTTCTGCATCAATATTCTTGTCTTTAAGATATTGGTTGATCACTTCCATGGTTTCGTATGCTCCTGCGCCTAATCCGCATGTGCCTGATCCGATATAGATCACCGGTTTGTTCACCGTTTCACGTCTGAGCAAACCAGCATTCTCTTGATCTTCACTTGTCAGGGGATGATCTTGAACCAGATTATTTTTATTGGTTAAAGTTGTTGTTTCAGCCATTTTCTTTTTCCTCCTTACTTCGATAGTTATCTATAATTTCTTTCACATTATCTTTAGAGACTTTTGCATGAAATTTTTCATTGACAGCGATTACGGGTGCCAGTCCGCATGCCCCGATACAGGCTACTACTTCTAAGCTAAAAAGTCCGTCCTTTGTTGTTTGGTCTGCATCTATTTTCAGCACTTTTTTTAGTTCTTCGAGCACTTCGGATGAGCCTGATACGTGGCAGGCGGTGCCCCTGCACACTTGTATATGGTATTTTCCTTTTGGCTCAAAACGGAACTGGTTATAAAAGGTCGCCACCCCAAAAATTTTACTTGTTGGCAGGTGCAGATACTTTGCTACTTTTGCAATCGACTCTTCCGACAGATACCCGTAAACATCCTGGATGTCTTGCAAGATTGGAATCAGCTTATCTCTGCCCTGGCCGGGATAGTTGGCTAATATTTTTTTTGTTTTGTCCATTGTATGATATTTTTATTGTTAAACGAATAACACTGTGAAACATTTCACAAATATACGTTAAATTTTAATACGCGCATACTTTTTTGTGAAAAAATTCACAATAATTCAATTATTTGAATATTCGAAGGAACATGTTAATGAAAAACATAATGTTTCACTTTCTGAAATAGTTGACTTAAGTATAAGCAGCAATTCCAATTGGGTGAATATATATGGGTTAAATGATACTGAATTAATAGCGTCTTTATGCAAAAAACAAAACATTGATAATTTAGTAATCCAAGATATTCTGGATATAAACCAAAGACCAAAGTTTCAGTATTTTGATAATTATTTCAAAACATTGGATAAGATAAGCAAAGAAGTAGAAAGATTAAATTGGGAGAATATAAATAAAGACCCATCCCCAAACGTATTGGAAGAAATTGAAAAACACAAGGTATCTGTACATTTTATTAAAAATGCAATACACCCAATCAAAGAGTTTGTAATAATAAATGAAAGAGATACCAATCAATTTATTGAAAATAGAAATTTACACCTAATTATTCTACTCTTTTAATGAATTTTTCGGGTTAATAATACAACATGAATAATATTTTATATTTTTGTGATACTTGAAAAAAATTGAAACTCCGCCACGGAGTGGCAATTTTTTTCAGCTCTAATTTTTGTTTACAAAAATGTAGTAAATCTTAGTCGAGGGCTAAAAAAAAAGATAAACTTTCTATAATAAAAATATGTTACCCCGATTTTTCGTGTTTTGGGCAGTTTTTGGGATGAATTCCAGGTTTTTGGATAGTGTTTTTTGCTGAATGTCAGCTGTTTATGGCATTACTGAAAATCCCTGTTTATAAGAATGATACCATCACTAAAAATCACCCTTGCTTTTTTTCTCTGCACGTTTCGCTTCCTTGGCAGCCCGTTTCTCCTTCAGGTTTTTCATTGGTGCTTTCTTGGTATTCTTTTTACTTTCTTTTTCTTTTGACATAATGCTTATTTGTTAAGTTATTTTTAAACTTCGATGGATATAGCTACTTTTGATAATGGTAGAAATCATTTATTCAATAATTTTCAATTGAAGTAAAGGTAATGTAATTAATCGGATAAAGTGTTATATTATTTACACATTTTCGAGTCTGTGGCGCCTTTTTTTATTAAGGGGACTTCTAATAATTCCTTTCTTTCAAAAAACAAATATAATGAATAAG
>CAZJWE010000025.1:0-24763 GCA_964549265.1 uncultured Bacteroidales bacterium
AGCGCTTGACAGAACGGATATCATCGGCAAGGGTGATATTAAACATTCCCTGATAGGTTGTGTTCAAAAGGGACTTTTGCGCCTGTCCTGGCATACAGGTAATCAGCAACAACAAGATAACGGATGCAGCTTTGATAATTTTTTGATATGTTTTGTTTTGTTTAATCATTGTGGCGAATTTATATAAAAATATTGATTATGGCAACGATCTTATTTCGTTTTCGATCAATTTGCTTTTAATGACCGGCATCTCTTTATGGTATGCCCGTATCTGGTAGTAATAGGTGTTGCCGGGCTTGATGCCTGTGTCTTTAAATTCCTGTTCATCTGTCAATAAACCGGTGAGGGGTTTTAACGGGGCATCCGGGTTATCTTTTCTAAAGACAATACAGCCCCTGTGTCCGGGTGTTTCTTCAATGTTCCATTTCAGGTGTGAGTATTGCTTCCTGTTTTTTATCCTGAACCGCTTAATGCTTTCTGCAGATTCGCCTTGCCGTAATGGCAATGTAACAGGAAACGGGTCGGAATATCCTGAACTATTCCCTGCGCTGTCTAATGCTTCAAGATAATAATTGTACGGCGTTCCTGCTTTTGCCCATCTGTCTGTAAAGCGTTTCATCACCGGGTCAAGCAGATTAATATTGACTTGTTCTTTAGAGGCTGCTGTATCATTGGCAGGTTTCCTGTAAATGTTGTATCCTGCTAAATCGGTTTCTGCATTGGCAATCCATTCAATTCTCAGGTCATCATCATCTGTTATCAGGATATTTTTGATATAGGGTTTTACAGGGGGTGTTACATCCGGCAGGTAAGCATAAGCAAATTGTGAATATTCGCTCCGGTTATATGCAGAGTCTACAGCTGATATCCTGTATAAAAATTTGTTTTTTGCTTTTTTGGGGAGTGAGTCAATATACAAAGTATCGTCTAGTGGGGTGGCATTCATTAACACATATTTTTCACGGGTATCTTTATTCACTGTTCTGTACAGGGCATAGCCCATCAGGTCAGGTTCTGTGTTGGGGTGCCATGAAAGGATGATTCGCCCGGTGTCTGCAACTGCTTTAAGCCCTGAGGGAGGTGCAGGTGCTTTGATATCCGGGATATCTGCAAATGTAAGGGCAGATTTCCCTTCATTCCCGGAAGAATCAATGGCTGCCACATAATAATAATAAAATCCGCCCTGCTCAAGAGAATCGGTAAATGACACTGTCCCCACCGGCAGTATGCTGTTATGCAATACACTATAATTGTTTTGGTTGTTCTTTGACCTGTATATCTTATATCCTGCCAGGTCAGGTGAAAATTTTTCCTGCCATGTGATGTGCACAGCGTATTGATTTACATTGGCATGTATATGTGACGGGGGGAAGGGTGGCTTTTTGTCTTTTACCTCTACAATTACAGGGGATGATGGAGCGCTTTCGGTGCCGAAATAATCAATTGCCGTGAGCTTGTATGTATAAGCCCTGTTATTGGAGAGGCTGTCATCTGTAAACAGGGTTTCAGGATACTTCTTTTTTCCATCTTCATCTTTGTATGCAGAAATGATGGCGGGCATGTCATTGACTTTATTATATTCATCCTGAAGAGGCCCCGATCTGTAAATATTTACTGCAAAAAATCTTGCCGGGTCTACTTTCCAGTTGATTTTAACTTTTTTGTTAATGCCTTTAACCCGGATGCTGTCGGGCGGTTCCGGGGTCATGTAATCACCGGCAGTAATATATGAAGATATGCCAATTTTTTGTTCATTGCCCGGGATGATTTGCATTACTTTGTACCTGTATGTTCCTCCTTTTATTGCATCCGTATCTGTATATTCGATTCCGATATATTTAGCAAATGCAGTGTTAAATATAGCTTTAGATAACAGCATAAATTTGGTAAAGCCTTCCATTTCGGACCCGGCAGATTCTTTGGCAATGACCATGTAATTATTTAATGTGCTGTCTTTTTTAATGTCTTCAGCCCCGGGGGTATACATAAACTTTTGTACAGGGGTTGCATTTATTTTTTCCCATTGGCCGGTTCCTTTTTTCTGGCGGTAAACATTTACACCTTGTTCATACATCACTTGTTCTGTAAACCATTTGATGCGTATCCCAATGTCTTCACCCTGTCTGTTGGCAACAATCACATGGTCAGGTGTTTGTGCACCGACCGGTATTCCAAAAATAATGAGTAAAAAAATTATGCTTATCCTGTTCATAATTGATTTGTTTAGTTGTTTAGTTGTTGGGGCTGAGTGTTGTTCGCATTGAGTTTTCATTTCAGTTATTAATTAAATGTTTTATCCATGCTCATTTTAAATCCAATATCAAAACACAGGATGGTGACTTCCCCTTTTAGTTTCCCATATATATGCGTTTTGGGTATTGTTTCCAGTCCGGCTTCTCCATAGAGATATACTGATGCAAAGGTAATTGAGCCATTTTTTAATGCTGTTTTATAATCTGCACCTATTCCTGCATAAATTTCGAGCCAGATGACAGCTTTTTCGATTCCTAATTTAGGTTTCCAAACAATTGCAACAATGGAACCTACTTCAAAGTCTAATTGTGCCCATGCTCTTACTTTGCAAGCACTTGGCCCTATCCACGGTGTTTCCCCCCTCAGATGTATGCCGGCAATCAGCCCCACTTCAAGGCCTGTATTGTGGATATTAAACCAACTTTGGAATATTGGGTTTCCGGTGCATAGCAGGTCAAGGTAAATAGGTTGTTCTTCTGTACCGATGAGTACGCTCCATCCGTCTTTGGAAATATCAATATTCATGTCACCACCGGCACAAATAAGCGGTTTATTTTCAACCGTAGCAGAAAAATTTCCGACAAAATGTTTTTCTATTGAATTATATCCGAGGTAGCCGTCTGCCAGGGCAACAGACTTTGTTACTTCCCCATTTTTAATGGTATTGGCTATCACGGCATCACCTGACAGGTCAAGGATATACCCTTCTGTAAGGAATGCCATTTCGAGTGCCAGGTCAAACACGATGATGTTTCCTTTTCCCGGGGTATCGTAAAAACCGGCCATGAGTCCGGCGCCATATCTTGTGTTTCTATCGGGCAGGTAAGTTTCCATGTCGTCTTGCCGGGCCATGTGGTGGTATATTTTTCCACCTGCCCTGTCGAGGGTAAGTGGAATAGGCGACATGGGTATCCCAAGGTTTCCGGCTTCTACTTCTACGAACCAGAATTTAAAATCACCTGTTGCGTCCGCAGTAGAGCCGTTAATGTACTGTACAGAAGCTGTAAACTGAGGTTTAACTTTTAGTACGGCATCTAATTTTGCCTGCCACGAGTCGCCCCATACCGGGTCATCTTCGGTCATGCGTACATATCCTTCAAAATCTGCAACTTTTGTTTTCACAACAATATAGCTGGGGTCAATTTTCACAATCTGGCCTATTTGTCCTTTTTTTAATTTGCTTCCTACATTGTTCAGGTCCAGGTCAACGTTTTGGGCAAGCTGCCCTCCAATATCCCCCGTCTCCCCACCAACAGATGCAAGTGCCTCTGTTGCGGCCCCTTCAACAAGATTTTCAGCATATTCTTCGGCTGTTGCCCCCAGTAGCCTGTTTAAAATATCATTTTTCACATTACCCCAATTGTAATTATTGACAGCATCTTTTCCCGTGTTGGTAATGCGCGTGAGCATTGCATCACCGTTTTCCCCGATGAATGTGTCATGAAAATCATCTTTAATGCCTGTCAAGACATTATTTTTTAAATCATTGATAACGGGAGTCACTGAAATATCCACTTTTTTTAAATTTCCTAAATTATCTATAACCAATGCAGTTACTGTATTGTACATGTATTCAGAAACCCGTTTATAGACAGACGAGTCTATAAAGTGAACGATAGGGTCTTTCAGGTTTGTTTTCACCGATTCATTTATGGAGCGTTTCAGTTCATTGTTCACAGATTGTTTCGTCGCTATTTTAACTTCTGTCAACAGAGCAGCAAAATCTACCTTTCCGTTTACTTTTTTGGCTTCGTCAATGGCAATATCACATATCCCGTCAATGATTTTACTTACCTGTGTTGTTAATGCTGTATTGACAGTGCCTGTTTTTTCATTGATAAACCCCGTAATATCGGCTTTTGTCTGTTCTTTTACAGTAATAAATTTGTTATTCACCCCTGCCAGGGCTTCATCAATTTTTTCTTTTATAACACCTTTTGCATCTGTAATATACCTGAATATTTTTTTATAGGTATCAATAAATTCATCTTCCTGGGACGTTTGAACATGCGTTATCATTGCATTAAATTTTTGCTGTTTGTCTTCCGGGAGCAATAATTTTAATGTTTCAATGATGGCAATCACATCTTCCTTTGAAAGGTTCCGGAGCATTTCTTCCAATTCATCCGCAGACGGAAGCGGATTATTCACATTGACAGTTATTTCCGCAACCATGGAGTCGTTTTGTGTTTGCTCCGGGGGGGTATTTGTGGAGGTAATGGAATCGGTGTACGCTGTCATTTGTTGTTCTATCTCGTTCCTGCGGTCTTTGAGTGCCTGCATATCGGCCAGTACCGTATCCAGTACGGCCATTTGAGCATCCATTTGGCCGATGGAACTATAATCTCCGTCCATTGTCTGGTTGCCTCCGGAAGTTGTCGTTACATTTTGATATTGCTGATTTGGTGCTGTAGAATAAGTCCCTGTGAGAATACTGTTTTCAGCAATGCTGTATAAATTGATTACCGGCGGCCCTTCGGGACCTGCTATATCATCTGCCATCACAATATTGGCAGATGTTCCGAATGCATATAATGTTCCTTCCCTACCTGCGCCAATATAGTCAATTGTAATATCAAACCCTTTCATTTCGGTTTGCAATTGATTCGTTAAAGAAAATATTCCATTGGGCACCTGAAAACCAATTCTGTAATCTCCCCAGCACCGGAAGTGGTTTATGTTTTGGAATGTGACATCCAAAAAATTCCAGTAAACATCCACGTTCATATCCAGGTATGATTTTTCCTGAAAAACAGCCCGGTTCACCGAGATTTCCAGCTTTTGCTCTCCACCGTTTTCATTGAATGTAAATGACTTACCGGACAATGACTCATCCAGATACCCCGGCCTGAAACCAAAATCATTCACCGGAATGGTATAGGCAAACTTTTGTGTTTCACTGAATACCGGAATCTGAATGGTTCCTTTTACGTAACTATCAGAAACACTGCTGTTTTCGACATTTAGTCTTATCTTGTTAAGGTGCGATGGAAATGTATTGAAATACCCTGTTGTGCTGTCCGGTAAATTGATATCCATCATGAATTGCAATCCACCGTCTGTGATCCAGCCTTTGTAATGGCTGTTCGTATTAACATCAACATCCTGTACCACATCATTATCCAGGATGAACTGGCCATGATCGTCAATGAATTGGTTATACTTAATGATGTAATCCGAAAGATAGACTCCTTTCCATGATAAGCTGTCAGCTAAGCGTGGTGGCGACTTGTCTTCGGAAAGGTCTACAACAAAGCGTGTTGGCATAATATCCAGTTGGGTGTATGGAACAGGTTTGATGTGGTTCAGGAATTCAAAATTATTTTCTTCCATGTAATACAATTGTTGTTGATCATTGAAATGAAACTTCACAGTATCACTATAAATGCCTTTGACATTTTTAGTTGAATAAATAATGCCTGAAAAATACAATTCATAGTGGTTGTTTTTATACACCCTGAAATATGAATCATTTTTGAGCTCAATTCTGAAATGATTGGGGTCAATCAGGTCAAAGCTGGTATTGGGTTCTATTTTCGGGAGGCCTGTCAAAACAAAATCATCATAAAGCAATGCTTTTGTTTTGGATTTTACAATGGCTTTTTGAGGAGAGGTAGTCGGATGGGGAAAATCCCATTCCACATGTCCTTTTAATTTTAAATTATACCGGTCTAACAGCACGGAGTCAGGGTAGAAAAAAGCATCCCCGTTCTTCGATATCTCCGGGGTTAATTTTATGGAATCGAGTTTGCATTTTGCAACACATTTTCCTTCACGCAGAAACAGCCCGGGGCCGGAGCGTTCAAGCCTGATGTCGTTGAAATACACTTTATGTTTGTCTCCGTCATTGCTGAATTTGATGGTTCCTTCTCCGCTTAATGACCGGATGTCGTTTTTTGTTGTTTTTTGGACATAGACAATGTGGTTTCCGGCATAAAATGCTTCCATAAACGGGGGGCCGTGAACGACATATA
Organism: uncultured Bacteroidales bacterium; assembly: GCA_964549265.1. Classification (GTDB taxonomy): domain Bacteria; phylum Bacteroidota; class Bacteroidia; order Bacteroidales; family JBBRXJ01; genus CAYMKE01. Next base: position 6,228 of record CAZJWE010000025.1, read on the forward strand.
CTTCACTGGACGCAATTTCATAGTTGCCTGTATATGCTTTAACCTGCCAAGCATATTTGTATTTGTTTCTGAACTGTATATCCGGATACTCATTCCATGTATTTCTGTCGAGGGTTACAGGTGTTGTCCGCTCATACACGGGTTCTTTTGTTTCAATAACTGTTTCGGGATCCTGATCTCCTTTATATTCCACAATCTTAAATTCATAATGATATGGCTGCCCGGAAGTAAGATTATCCGGGGGAAGCCATTTAAAGGCTTTGTCTTCTCTTAGCGTGAAGGCATGATCATCCAGCGGGTGTGTTAATTCAATGTTTCCGTTTTTCGGATATCCATAATGAAACCATGAAGATTCGCTTTTGCCCTGGTTTTTAAACATCTCTTTTCCATCGGTGTTGGATGCCTGTACATAAAATGTATATGTATGGCCTTCTTCCAGCAACGGTTTGTCCATCCCGTAATTCAATACATTTAAATTGGTAGGATTGGATTCAAACAGTTGGGTGGCCATATTGTTTTGAATCGCTGCTTCGAGGCTTGACGAGGTATCTGTTACTTCAAATAAATGCAGGGTATAATTTGTTTTAAGAGGGTCTATATTTTGCATTTGCCATTGAAATGAAATAAATTGAGCATCCTGCGGTTTAATAATCTCTCCCTGCAACGGGTTTATGATCTGTGGAGGGTCATTAAGGCGAAAGTTAGCAGTGAATATAGCAGGGTTTGACAATACCCTGCCTGTCTGGTAGTCGCGCACTTCAAATGTAAATGTATAAAACCCTTCGGGAAGCCTTCCGTTTTTTTCAAGTTCCGACCTGCTTATCCCATGAATATTAAGGTTGTCATAATTGAAATAGTCATAAAGATCACCACCGGACATGATTTTGGGTACTCCGGGGTATAACACAACAGGTTCTGTAGGGATGAATTCCGGCTTTGTTTCAAGCAATAAATTGCTGCTTTCAATTTTTAATGTCAGATAAACATCCCACGATGGCTCATTGTAATCATTAAAGGTTAATGTAACCCTGCATTTCTGTGACCCTTCACTTACATAATCACTTAAATAAAGGGAATGGGGCGGGGTTAGCATAGTTGTTGCTGTAACAGGCTTTTTCACTTGTGCATTCAATGATGTAAGTGCTGTGAACAGAGCAACTATATATATGATCCACCTTTTATTCATAAGTTTATGTTTTAGTTTTTTTATTGAATACGTCCTGAATAATTCATTGTTTAAAATCCATAGTTATATGTTAAGCGGGCCCTGTATTCTTCATTCACAGGATTTCCGTTTTCACTATTTTTTAATCGTTTAAACATCATGCTGGAGGTCAGCCGTAAGCTTTGGCTTGCATTGATTTTATAGCTTCCTCCCAGCCGTACCATGTTCATGTGATATCCGAAATTGTTTGGTGCCTGATTGTCAAAATATGAATAGGCTATTGATGTCCGGGCTTTTTTGTCAAAAAGCGCCTTGCTGATTGTCAATGTAGGGCCAACAGAAATGTTTTTCATGGATTCTTCCTGGATAAAATAATTGTAATTTATGCTGGCTGCCAGTGTTACATTTTGGGGCACATGTGTGAGGCTATATGCTAAGTTTGTATTGTATAAATCAGTTCCTATATCTCGTAATTCGGTGGCTGTTTCGTTCAATGTATTCACAATCTGGTATGTTGTATTGAGCATGATGCCATGCTGATTGTCTTCATTCCCGGTGTTATAGTTGATTGTGAGTCCTGTGTTTTTGGTTACCTGGGCATAGCTGAACGTGTCGCGTATACTAATAGCACTGGGTTGTGTAGAAGAATTAAAGTTTGAATAATTGGCCGAAACATTCAATGAATTGGTTATGCTGAACGAACCGTTTATGCCTCCAATGACCCGTTTATTCGTCGTTGTCAACTGGTTGTTAAGGTTGTTCCGCTGGCGGCCTATGTTTCCGGAAAGATTTATTTTTCCATTCAAAAACGATTTAGACATATTCAATAAAATATCTTCAACATCATTAGCCATGTATGTGGTGCCAAGGGATTTGTAGCCGGGGTCAATATATTTATAATCCACTCCCACACTGTATGCATTGGTTTGATAATTAACACCCGCTTTGAATGCACTGTTGACAGATGTTGAATACCTTGGGGTATATAGGGGTCCAAAATTATTCAAATAGCTGAATGTTTCCATTTTTCGTTCGGGCATGCGCATATCACTTGATAATGCGCTTAATGTATATTCTGTTTTCAGTGTTACTTTTTTATAGATTTGGTTTGATGACCGGACCCCCAGCACAAGATTTTCTTTGGGAGTGATTCCGGATTCTGTTCCCGGATCAGGAATTGAATTTGGATCATCGGATGCCTTGAACATTAAGAGGCTTAGTTGCTGTTGTTGTTTTTTCATGGTGACTTTTCCTCCGTACCCCCATCGTTCGTAGCCGGGTGCATCAAACCTGTTGTTTGAAGCATAACGTTCATAATCTTCTTTAAAGGGTATGGCTTTTGCAAACTTGCCATACATGGCACTAAATTCAATCCATGAATCTTTGGGTTTTACTTCAACCCCACCACCCAGAAAGGTGATCCCGGAAAGTGAATAATTGGAGAACCTCATGCTCCTGTAACCAAAATGCCCGGTGATAAATTTGTATTTAGGGCTTACCCCAAAATGATTAAAATTGGGTTGGTTGTATGTCCGGTTTTCATTGGTGAAATGCGCTGAAAAAGGGGCATCAATCACACCAAACAAGGTCAGGTTTAAATTGGCATTGACGACCCATGAATACGGGTCGCGCCGGGATTCCATGCCCGATGCACCATACGCTGTCTGTGTTATGTTTACGCCCCCGCTATATCCTATGGCTTTGCTTTCACTGATTTTTTCAATGTCCTGAGCGCTTGTATCAATGGCCAAACATATAACACATATCATTTGTATTGCGATGCATGCTTTTCGCTTGTTCATCCGAAGGATGTGGCCCGGTGAACAGGCTTTAATTTTACATGTTATGTTTTTTATACTCACGTTATTTTTCTTCTGTTTCTTTGTTTGCATCATATATCCACACATTTCCATTGATGTAGCGGTCAATATTTAACCGGTTGATATGCCTTAGTTCTCTTTTGATGTCTTTTTGAAGGTCCGGAATACGATTATAGCCTTTAGTATAAACAAAAAAGTATTTCCCGTCGTCCCGCTGCACAACAGATGTTTTCAAGCCTGCTTCCCGTTCAAGGATGCGTTGATATAACTTGGCATCCTGGAGGTCATAGTACGCTCCGAGCACTATATAATAATCTTTTTCCCGGATGTTATCATCTTTTTCTGTGATGTTGTCATCTTTTTCTGTGATTTCTTCCTTTTCCAAATCGTCAATACTGATTTTATATTTGCTGATGGCTTCTTTAATGCCTTCTTCATCTCTTTCGTATATTTTTTTCAGCTTGTTGATTTCCTGTTTTTGTTGTTCCAACTGTTCTTCAGTGGTTTTTACTTTAGATTTGAGTTCTTCGTTTTCCTGTTCAATCTTTTCTATTTTTTCATATTGTTCCTGACTTGCCTGTTGAAATCGTTGGTATTCTTTATCTGTTTTTTTACTGCTATTTCCCGAAGCCTTACGGAACAAACGCAATCCAAGTACCACTTCATGGCTCCCGTTTGTGTAATTGGCAATATTTCCTGTAGACATTGTATAGGAATATCCGGCTATGAATTTGTCATACACAATTCCTCCCAAAGAGAAGTTCATTCCAAAATGATGCCTGTATGTGAGTCCAAACCAAGCCAGGCCCTGCCAGTTTAAGTAAGCGCTTACATCAAATTGGACAGGCATGCCCTGTACACTTCGCATGACAATTTGGGGATCTATTCTTAATTCTTCCGTAAGCTGTTGCTGATAGCTTATAATGCCTATGTAATGACGTATTAGCTTGTATTTTAATGATTTAAAGTCAATAGAATGTTCATACAATAAATTATTATTCAGTAATTGATATGATGCAATACCTACTTCGAGCCGTTGAAATTGATATGTAAGTCCGATGTTGGCATCAAATGCTGTTCTTTTTTCCCTGTTTGCCAGCAATGTCGTTTCACCCGGCTCATCGGTCCTGATTTTGTCAAATGCAATGCTGTTTTGCATGAATCCTGCGCTCAGCCCCAATCCGAAAAAATGTTCGCCGGATAATTTAAACTTATAGCGGTAAGCTCCATACCCACCGGTGCGGCCAATAATGTCAGTCTGGTCGTTATACAACATCATGCCAAGCCCTACATTCCGGGAAACCGGCCCGTCCACAGAAAACACGTATGTCTCGGGAGCGCCCTGTATTCCCATCCATTGTTTACGTGAATGGACAAATGCATTTGTATATTCATTGTTCCCAATATGTGCAGGATTATGAATAAACCCGTTCAGGTATGACTGTGATGAAACCGGAATTTGCTGTGCATTCAGGATGCCATTCATTAGGCACATCATATACACTATGATGCCTGTTCGCTTAAACCTTTTTATTGTTTGCTTCATGTGGCTGTTTTTATTATTAATGCTTATTTTTAATAATGGCGTTCTTATTTATTTCGTAAAAGTGTAATGGCGCCCGAATAGTGTTTGTTTCCGTTTTCAAACCGGATCACATAATAATAGGTTCCGTCGGGGAGTATGTCTCCGTTTGTGTTTTTCCCGTCCCATTCATCAAGGTACCCTTTTTTTGTAAATACTTCTTCGCCCCAGCGGTTGAAAATATGTATTGTTGCATCTTCATACGCATCAATATTGGTGATCTTCCATACATCATTGATTCCATTCCCGTCGGGTGTAATGACATTATTGGGGATTATTTTATGGTCATCATTTACATATATAGTGATGGAGTCTTTGTTTTCGCATTTGTGTTCGTCTTCAACCCTTACTGTGTATGTGGTTGTTTCCATGGGCCTGGCCCGTGGTGTAGCAATGCCCGGATCATCAAGGCCTTCACCCGGGTACCAATCGTACCATATTCCTCCTGTTGCATCCAGGGTGATGCCAAATCCTTTGGAAATAGTGGTATCATTGCCTGCATTAACATCCGGGAGTGCATACACCACAACATATCGTATAAGAGAATCAGCACATCCCATATCCGATTTGACTGTCAATTTTACAGGGTATGTTGCGGGTGTGTTATATTGATGAGCAGGATGTTGCAGGATAGAGGTATTGGTGTCTCCAAAATCCCAATGATATGTTAATGTTCCGGTTTCTGCAGATGACAGGTTTTGCATTCTTGCTTTGGTGTCCAGGCACACATTATCAACAGTGAAGTTTGCGACAGGTATTTTCCTGACAATAGCTTGTTGTACCATGCTCGTTTCACAGCCTTTATCCGAGACGGCAGTTAAGTTAACATCATAAACCCCCGGGTTCAGGTATTGTTTTACAGGTGCTTCCTGTATTGAGTTGGTCCCGTCTCCAAAATCCCATGTATATGACTGAATGGTACCGGTGGCAATGGAACTTTGATTTTCAAAATGCGTAGGATATCCGTCACACACACCGGGAGCAAGGAAGTCAGGAACCGGGTTTGGATAAACGGTTACTTGTTTGCTGATTGTGTCGCTTGCTCCTTCACCGGAAACAACAAATAACGTGACTTCATAATTTCCGGATGCTTCGTACAGATGCACCGGGTGTTTGGCCGTGGATGTGTTTTGATCCCCCAAATGCCATTCATAATAAAGATTTCCGGCATAGATTTCTGAGGTGTTTCTGAATATTATAGAATCCCCTTCGCATACATTATTTGCTGTGAAAGAAGCATTTGGCAGGGCAAATATTTTCACTAACTGCTGTACACTTCCTGCGCATCCTGAGTCTGTTACAATAGTCAGTTCCACATCATATTGCCCGGGTGCCTCATACATGTGTTGCGGGTGTTGTTGTGATGATGATGTTCCGTCATCAAAATCCCATATCCACTGCTCTATTGTTCCTCCTGCTACCCGGGAGCTGTCATAGAATACCGACATATCTTTGTAAGGCACATGTTCTGTATGAAATTCCGCTACAGGATTGGGATGAATAATGATTGTTTTCACAAGGGTATCTTTACATTGATGATTGCTCGTAGCGATGAGCCGGACATCATAATGGCCAGCAGAATCATAACGATATTCGGGGTTGATGGCAGATGATGTGCGTTGATCACTCAGTTTCCAGTAGTATGTTAATGAACCACCGTTGATGTTGGAATGGTTGGTAAACATAACCGGGTTGCCGGCACATGTGTTTTCAAATGTAAAATCAGACACCGGCACCTGGTATATTTCAATGGTTTTGGTTATTGAGTCTACCGTTCCAACATTGGAGTATGCTGTTAATGTAACATCATAAACACCGGGGGCTTGATATGCATAAGCAGGGTTTTCTGCTGTGGAGGTATTGCCGTCACCAAATTTCCATAAATACCCGGCTACACCTCCCTGCATTTGTGATTGATTGATGAACCGGGCAGAATCATAATGGCATACATTACTGAATTCAAAACCAGCCTGAGGCTTTGGATTTACTATGACTTTTTTTATTGTCGTATCTATGCATCCATGGTTTGAGGCAACGGTTAGTTTTACATTGTATGCTCCCGGTTCAGGATATTGGTATACAGGGTGCTTTGATGTTGAGCTGTATCCGTTTCCAAAATCCCAGTCAAACCCGGTCATTGATCCTGCCGGGATGACAGACAGGTTGTTGAATGTTGTTGCAGCGCCTGCTTCAACCGTATCGGCAGTAAAATCCGGAACGGGCAGAGGCATTGTTTTAACAGAGGCCACTGATGAAGTATCGCTTTTACATATCCCGTTTTTCACGATAGCCCTGAACCAGGTGGTGTCTTGTAAATTATTGTATTCAAGAATGGTTGGGTTTACAAAGGGGGTTGACTGCCATTGCACACGGTCTGTACTTTTTTCCCATGCCTGCACGTCGCCTGTATATCCGGTTAGCGTGAGCGAGCCCTCGTTGTTTGCTTCGCAAACGGTTGCACTTCCGGCAATGGAACCGGCAATGGAAGGATCTGTTATCATGATTTTCACACTGTCTGTTTTTACAGGTGAACATGCCGGAGTGGACACGACGGCCCGGTAGTATGTGGTTTCAAGGATGTCATAAAACTCCAGGCTGTCGGTTGAATTATGGATCATTTCCCAGGGTTCACGTCCTGTTTGCGATTGTTCCCACCGGGTAACATTTCCTGTATAATTCAACAGGTGTAACACCTCTTCATGATCTCCTCCACACAGGAACCTGTTGCCATCAACAGAGCCCGAAACAGGCAGGGGGCTCACTGTAATGACAGCTATGTCTGACGGTGTTTGAGGACAGGTATTATGCCTGGTCTGCAAAAGTGCCCTGTATAGGGTGGTTTGGTGTAAATTCGTGTATACAAGTGTATCCTGATCATGGGATGTTGTTTGCCATGACCCTCCCTGGTCTGTTGAGTACTGCCAATTCACAAGTGTGTCTGTATATCCGCTTATTGCCACAGCACCCGGTTCGCCATAACAAATGGTATCGGTGCCGCTGATGGTTCCGGTTTCCACAGGTTGTTCCACAATAACCGGAATTCCGTTTGTCAGCGCTTCCTTGCATCCAGGATTTTGCACTACAGCCCTGTACCATGTTGTTTGTGTAATGTTTTCAATATCAAGTGATTTTGCAGTGTCGGAAATGGTGTTCCAGGGGCCTCCGCCTGTCAACGAATTTTCCCAGCGTATCACATTGCCTGTATTTCCATGCAGGGTTAATGATGTTGAACTGCCTGCACATAATGTATCGCTTTCAAAACTGCCTGCCTCAGAGGGTTCATTAACCGTAATGCGTATGGCATTGGACTCAGCGTTTGTGCATACACCATTACTGACAAGTGCTTTATACCAGGTTGTTGTATCCAGTGGCGGGGAGGTAAACGAAGCAGTGGATTCACCTGTAGATATCCAGTTGGCCTGGTCAATGCTTTTCATCCATATAATATCTCCCTGATGCCCTTCCAGAGACATTTCTGCCTGTTGGCCCCGGCATATCACTGTTGGCCCGTTGGCTGTTCCTGCTATGGGGTTGGCATTGACAGTAACTGTGGCCGGGGATGAATACTGTGATTCACAAACACCGCTTTGCACTACAGCCCTGTACGCCATGGTTTGATTAATGTCTTCAAACACCTGTCTGAATGTATTATTGCTGATGGTGGTCCAGGGATCACTGCCGGTGGTTGAATATTCCCATCGCATGATGTCTCCGGTATAATTTTGTAATTCAAGTGTTCCTGTATTGTCTCCTTCGCATACTGTTTGTGCCCCTGTGATATTGCCTCCACGGGTCAGGGCATTGACCACAACATGTTCGGTATATTGTTCTGTTCCGCATTCACTGCCGGGGACCGTTACATTCAATGTGTACACCCCGCTTTCCGGATTTTCTATTGTGATGCTCACCGTGTTTCCTATAGCATTATTTTGAGGGTCATGCCATTGATATGTGGCACCCGGTTTTGTTTCGGCCCATAATGTTAATGTGTCGCCCTGGCACAGCGGACTGTTTGACCCGGTAGTGAGGCCGGAGGGGTAATTTGTTTCTTCTTCCATGCTTTCAATGGGGTCGGTAACAGGTGTTACAGCAGCATATTTCCTGGCTCTCACCCATTTTATTTTCATTTCGGCTTCTGCATTGAGGAGGCTTATCCCGATGTGCAGGCTGTCTGTACATGTATGAACACTGCTGTTATCGGTTATAATAACATCATCGCCCCCGATAATCCCTTTGATGCTTGCTGTATTGATCCAGGCACATTGCCAAACCGTATTCGCAGTATTATTGATGAATGCATCGCCATTGGATGTTGCCCGCTCGAAATATTTCACCGGGTTGTTTCTGAGTATGCTGATTTCGACGGGTACAGGGGTTTGTACATGTTTATAATTGATGGCATACCCATCGCGTTGGCTATCAACCTGTCCGATAAGCGCCATGGTTGAGTCATTGCCTGTAAGGCTAACCACTTCCATTTCTGCCCAGTATGCATTGTGTAAGGGATGTTTTGTTTCAAGGTACATCCTTTCGGTATCGGGTTTCCCGGATTCAAGGACGAGTGTGTTGTTTTCGAGCGAATATGCGCCATTGCCATAAATATTCCATTGATCAAGTGATGCGGAAAAGTCGTCGTAAAACATAAATGTTTCCTGTGCATTGGCTGTATTATCTGCATCGGGATTGCCATAGAACAACCAGATGGTATCGTTTCCGGGCTGTAATTCGCTGAGTTGAACCCATATCCCGGGACTGGAGGAATTAAACGTGCCGGGATCAAACCAGTGCGGGAGCAGGTTATTGTTTTGGTCATAAAACCTGATATCACTGCCGTCTTGTTGCATTTTTCCATTACTGATGTAATATGCTGTATTCAGGGAAGATATAAGCACCTGGTGGTTGTGTAATGTTGCTGTGCCATTGTATTCAATCTCTACAGGCATCCTGTATTCCCATCCGGGCATACAGGGCAATGCCGATGAGCGTAAGCCGGACATGAGCATCAAAAGAAATAACACAATAGGTTTGAATTGTTTTTCAGAAAAGCGGATATTTATCATGGTTGTTGTTTTATTTGTTGATATATAAATTACCAGACCCTTATAATATACGCCAGGGTGTAATAGGGCGGACGATTCTCATGGGGGTGGTTAAAGCCTGTATGATTAGTAGTAATGTAGGCATAGCCTTTTTTAATTGACCCGAGAACGGGATGATGATGCGGAAAATGAGGTAACTCATAACCATATATAATTATTTCGTAATTAAGCGTATCAGGCGGTTCGTAAAGATCGAAAAGACTTGCATCTTTTTTATATTTTGTGGTTTCCCATATTAAACTACTTCCAGATTCAATATTATTATCATGGCTATGATTATGATGTATAAGGGAGTGGTTATGAACAGGCATGGATGTTTTTTTCAGACTGATTTTTTTGCCCCCGTCTATGACATCATAATCTGATGCATCGGTTGGCGGCCCGGTAGCACCAATGGTGTTATAGTCTGTGTCAGAATCATCATACCCCACCACAAACTTTCCGCTTAAGTCCGGGATGGGCAGGGAGTCACCGGAAATGGGCTCATAATACTTTCCGCCATTGCACAATTTCCAGTTGCGCGGCAAAGTTGCCGGGTCGCCAGACCACATGATAATACTCCCAATGGCTGCCATGGGAGTTCCGGTTTGGTTGTTTTGTTGTATCTTGTATTTCGTGCCTTGTTCTTTTGTCGTTTTGTTGGCAACAATATGTTTTGTTGTGGTAATGGTGTCGATATGATGTACAGCTTCCCAGGGATTCAGGCTTTGCCAGCTGTCCCCGTCCCAAAAAACAAATGTTTTTTTATCGGATGTATAAAACATCAATGATTCTTTGATGTTCTCAACCGAAATACCGGATGTATTGGCCCGGGCCGGGATCAGTAGGCCCTGCTTCGAGTCCCGGGCACCAACATGCAATGCAGCGGTTGTATCCGGGTCATTATTATCTATGCCTGTTTGCGCAAACGTATGAAAATTAAAAAACATGAATAAGAGAACCCCCAGTGCCGGAACCGGATGATGTTCTTTAATGGATGCCACAGCATGCATTACCGGCCTCAGGAGTGTATTCACATTGTTCTTTATTCCCCATACAATTGATTTGCTATCATCATTCAATCCTGTCTTTTTTTGCATGGTATTTATTTTTTTCTGTTTTTTAAATTTTTCTTCATATATGTTTCCAATCAATCCCTGCATTACCATATTCGTATAATGTATGCCAGGACATAATAAGGCGGACGGTTTTCATGGGCATTTCCGGTTCCGCTGTAATCTATATCTACATTAGCCGTGTTCCTTAAAACATTACCGTCAAATGCATGTTTATGAGCATAGAGGGTATTGTTTCCAGGCTTTTTACTCATAACCGGACCATCACAATATTCATCAATTTTTTTCTTATCAAGTACCATATTCCAAGATTGATGCCGAATTGTATCTGTTCGGAGATTGTGTTCATGTGTATGTCCTTCATCAATTACTGGATGGTTGTGCTGAGGCATAGATGCGTTTTTTAATTGTATTTTCGCCCCATGTTGTTCCAGTTCATAAATCTGATCATTGGCCGGGGGGCCTTTTTTGCCAATAGCATCGTAATCGCTATCTGCCGGGTCATACCCCACAATAAACCGGCCCTGCAAATCCGGAACAGGGATGGATGTGTTGGACAGCGGGTTGTAGTAATCACCTTCTCCATTGCATAACTTCCAATTGGCCGGGAGATTCTCAGGACTGCCTGACCACATGACAATACCCCCGATTGGGATCGTGGGCACTCCCCTTGTTTTCAGACTGTCATGAATGTGGTATTTATGCCCTTCATCCTCACTCTCTTTTACTGCAGTGATATTTTTTTCTGTGCTGATATTCTCTTCCGGAGCTCTCGCGATGAACGGGTTCACTTTTTGCCATTCCGTGCCATCCCAAAATAAAAATGATTTTTTGTGAGGGCTATAAAACAAGAGCGATTCCATGAGATTTTCGGTGTCCACCATATTAATTTCTTTGATGAACGGGATCAGCAGGCCCTTTTTGTCATTGTCTTCCCCGATATGAAGCAAAGCGCATGAATCAGGATGCTCATTATTGATGCCGACCTGTGCCGATACAGGCAAAAACAGAGATATGGCCACGATGACTATGAGGAATTGGTTTACCCTTTTTATTGGTTTTGTAAACGAAACAGGCCTGTTTTTAAGGACTGTGACTCGTAAAGGTTTCTTATTGTATGCAAATGGTTCGTTTGTTTTCACTGTATTTTGTTTTTTTTCTGTATTTTTTTACCATACCCGTATAATATATGCCAACACATAATAAGGAGGGCGGTTTTCATGGGGTCGCCCGGCTCCCGTCATTTCTGTCGTGTTTGCCTCGGGGTTGGAATCTAAAACCCCCCCTTTTAATGAATGTTTATGCGTAAAAGGATCTTGAACATAATTAGTATCATCAGTACAATAATCATTAGCACAAATATAAAAAGTTTTGTCGCTGTTTTGTCTGACGCTCCCCCCAATATAAGAACCATTGGTAAATCTAAAATATCCGAGTTGCAGGTCATTCTCATGTGTATGCCCGTGTTCTTGATGCTCATGTGCATGCCGTGGCATTGTATTGTTGTCTATCCTGATGTACTTACCCCCATCTACTATACCAGTAGAAGATGGCGGCCCGGTATTGCCAATGGAATCATAATCATGGCCAGGTATGCCATTGTACCCGGTTACAAACCTGCCGTGTAAATCAGGAATGTCATAAACCTTCTCTGTAATGGGTTCGTAATAGGTTCCGGTACCATCACATAATTTGTAGTTGGCAGGCAATTGGCCCGGGTAACCTGACCATATGACAACACCGCCGATTGGAACCGTGGGGATTCCGCGCTTGCCTCCCGAGTCAACCTGGTATTTATAGCCTTCACTCTCATCTTCTTTTGTTGCCACAATGTTTTTATCCGTGTAAATGGTATCAGAGGTTACCTCTGCAGTAAACGGATTGATCGCCTGCCATTCCAAAGAATCCCAAAACACGAATGCTTTTTCTTTGCTTTCATAAAACATCAATGATTGGCTAATATTCTCTGTGTCAATAATTTTTATGCTGTCCACAAAAGGAATCAATATCCCTTTGTCTGTTCCGTATTCTCCAATATGCAAGACCGCACAATCGTCTGGTGATTCATTTTTAATGCCCACCTGCGCATGCCCTGGTAAGGCAAAGACACACAGCAGGATCATGAGAGTGATCCCTGTTTTGGCATATCCTGACAAAGGTTGTTTAAGATTGAATTGTTGCATGGTAAACATTTATTCTTTAATGATTTTATATGTTTTTTGGTCTGTGCCGGCAATGATTTTCAGGATATAAATCCCCGGTTGATAGCTTCCGGTATTATAATATTGCCGGATGTACTGCATCCCCCTGAACCTGTCAACTTCTATGAGTTTGCCCATAATATTGAAGATATAAATTTCTGTGTTGGCTTTGGCACTGAGGTCTGCTTCTACCCATATATATTCTTTGTTTGGGTTCGGATACACTTTTGATTCTGTTATCTCAATGAATTCATCGCCTGCCTGCCAATTGGGGTTCATGTCGCCAAATGAATACGATTTATTGCAATTGACCACCATGGGTTTGGTGATGGTTGCATTGCATATCCCGTTGCTCACGTTCAATGTTACTTTAAAGGTGTCGCATCCGTAGAACACGTGCACAGGGTCGCGTGCAGTGCTTCGCTGAAGGTCGCCAAAGTCCCATAACCAGCTCATGGGCATGGGTGAAGACATGTCCATGAATTGAACCGAGTCGCCCATGCGCAACTTACTGGCTGCAATAAACATGGGGCTTATATTGTTGGCCGTGGGTTCTAAGGTAATGGTGTCAGCGTCTGTACACATATTGGCAGTGGTTACCTGCACCCAAAATGTTCCGGTAGTATCCACATCCAGCCATCTGTCTGTGCCGCTGATTCCTGTGTTAGAGCCCCATTGATAGTAAGCATTGCTGTACCCGGCATCAAGGGTTGTGTTTTCGCGGTTGCATAAGATCATGTCCGGGCCCAGGTCTATATAAGGTTGTTCATTCACTGTGATGTATATGGTATCGGATGCTGTGCATCCATTGTCGCGCTCCACATCTACCCTGTATTCGCCTTCTGCTGCCACTACAAGCGTATCGCTATGGCTTCCGGTACTCCATGTGTAGTGATATGTGCTGTCGTGTATGCCTGTTTTCAGTACCGTGGTTTGGTTTTCACATATCGCCCTGTCGCTCCCCAGATAGGGCTTGGTGATATAATGAATAACTGCCTGTGTGGAATCGGTTATACTGCAATGATGCCCGTTGGTTACAGTGACTGTGTATGTACCGCTTTCATAAATGGTGATTTGCCGGGCCCCCGTATGTGTATTCCACATATAGTCTGCTCCATAATTGCCTGCATCTAAAACAGCGCTGTTGCAGGCCGTAACCTGTTCAGGTAAAACAGGAAGCGGATCAGGAAGATACTCCACGTGAATGTAATCCGATAGGGCTGTGCATCCATGTGTATTGGTTATTTTCACCTGGAAGTCATTGCTTTCTGTTACCGTGATACGGGCCGTTGAGTCTCCAGTGTTCCATTGATATTGAACGGCATCCGGCACTGTGGCATCCAATGTGACGGGGTTTCCCGCGCATGATGTGGTGTCGGCACCAAGAGGAATGGACGGGAGGGGCTGCCAGGAAATGGTGATTTCGTCATAAGCAGTGCATTGCCCTGGAGCCGTGACGTGTACCGAATATGTTTGCTCTTCTTCCTCTCCGGCATTGGCTGTGCGCACAGCCCCGGTATATCCATTGTCCCACAAATACGTTGAAGTGGGGTCACTATCCGTGGCATCAAGGGTTACAGGACGGTTGTTGCAAATATTCATGTCATTTCCTAATTGTACTTCAGGAACCCTGTTAAAGGTAACGGCTATATTGTCTGTTGATGAACACAGGTGTTCATTTGTAACGCTTACCCAATAGTTTATTGTTGTTGTGCTGTTCGTGTGCGTACGGGCTGTTATGGAGCTTTCAGTGCTGCCGTCAGACCACAGGTATGTGCCCGGATTGGCGATGGCTGCTGACAATTGTATTGAATCGCCAATGCACACGGATGTGTCGGCGCCCAACCGGACATCTGGGATATCATGCACATACACATATACCGAGTCGCTACCCATACAGGTGTCTATGCTGACAGTGACTGCATAGAGGCCGGTTTCCGTTGCATTGATTTGCCTTGTTGTTTCGCCTGTATTCCAAAGGTAGTCGGCACCCTGATATTCGGCATCAAGGGTGGTGTCGCCGCAGGAGTGAATGGTGTCGCCCAGGTCCGGAGATATGTCATTTTCTATGACTACTTCAATACTGTTTTCCACAAAGCACCCGGTTGCGGGATTGGTGATTGTAATGGTATATGTCCCTTCAGTGCCGACTGTTATTGTCCGGTTTGTTTCTCCTGTTGACCACAGATAGTCATGTCCGTCAATGCCGGCATCCAACGATGCCACACCACCGCAACCGCCTGCTTTGTTTCCCATGTCCGGCTCCGGGAGCGGATTTATCAGTGCTTCTACAGTATCATGGGCATTGCATCCCTGTCCGTTTACAGATGTAAGCACAGCCTGGTATGTGCCCGGATGGCCATAGGTATAAAACGGATTGGCCTGTGATGATGTATCAGCCCCGGTGATGTTGTATGTGTCGCCAAAGTCCCAGTGCATATCGCGGATATACATGCCTGCATCTGTATTTGTTGCAGTGAATGAGGTATGCTCTCCGAGGCATGCAACAGAAGCCGTTACATCCATAGCAGGCGCTTTGGTGACAATGATGTCCATGGAGGCCTCATCCGTACACCCGGTTTGTGAGACAGATTGCAATGTAACACGGTATTCTCCGTGTCCCGGATAAGTATAATGAATGATGGTGTTGGTTGTGATGAGTGTATCTCCATTGCCAAAATCCCATTTGTAATGGAGGATGTTGTCGCGGGTGGCATTGGCCGACAGGTTGAATTGGATTTTACTGCCCTGGCATACGAGGGGAGTGATGACATCAAACCCGGCTGTAACCGGTTCATAAATGGTGATGTTGTCTGAAAAGTCAGCCTGGCACTCCAGTGAGGTGTCGGACAAGAAATGGGTGTTGAATGCTGTGAGTACCACATTGTAGGTTCCTGCACCGGTGTATTGTTTTCGCGGATGTTGTTGATCAGATGAAGTCGCATCGCCAAAGTTCCAATGGTACTGCCCGGCATCCGGTGTGGTGTTTTCCAGGAGTATGGCAGTGTCTTGTTCATTGAAACAGGTGTTATGAGGAATAAAATATGGCTGGGGCAGGGGCGCAACATACGCTGTATCATGGGCTGTGCTCATGCATCCCTGGTGATTATATGCGGTAAGCCTTACAGGGTATTCGCCGGCAGTACCGTACCGGTGCCTGATAATCTGTCCGGGCATGGAATTTGCCACATGGCCATCGCCAAAATCCCATGTATAATGGGAGATATTCTCCTGGCCCGTTTGATTGACAAATAATGTTGAATCGCCTCGGCACACGGGTAATGCCTGGAATCCTGGAATCGTAACCGGGGTGACCTGCACCTGTGCCATCACTGTATCAGTGCATCCGGCCGGGGAATATGCAATGAGTGTTATGTCTTTAAGGCCCGGTTCTGTAAAGGCGTAATGAATGGTATCGTGTGGCAAGGACCCTGTTATGGTTGTGTCTTCATCCAGTATCCATGTACATTGTGTGGCATTGGCAGAGATGTTGGCCCCTGGTGTAAAGGAAGAAGGTTTTCCGTAGCATGTAGCAGACAGCAATGCAGTGTCTATGGCTGCTGTTACTGTATCATACACTGTTATTTCACAGGTGGTGTCGGCGGTGCATCCTGCATCGGATTCGGCGCGGAGGGTGACGGGAAATGTCCCGGTGTGCGGATACTGTACAGCAAGGTCAGGCGAAATGGTATTGTATTGAATGAGGTCTGTTTCATACACCAATTCCGGATCGGTAGACAACACATTGTTTTGTGTCACCACGATTGAATCATTGACAGAGAGGCCCGGGAACCATGTGTATTCTACGACAGCCCCGGATACCGGGCTGTTGGAAATACCGGTGTTGTTGTTAAACACCACCATTTGGTTAAGGCATTGGGCGGTATCTGCCTCCAGTATAACATTGGGAAGCGGATTGGCAGTGACGAGTATGGAGGTGTCTGTTGTGCAATCATGTAGGTCTGTGAATATGGCATGCACAGAATAATTTCCGGAGGTGTTGTATGCATGGATTATAGTATCTGTATAGGCTGTGTCATTGTCGCCGAATGACCACAGGTATTTGCCTCCGGCTTGTTGTGCTATGGAGTCAAAAAGAGTGAGTGTGTCGCGGGCACACAGAAACAGGCCTGTGGTATTGTGTTTTACATTGCCTGCCGGTTTGATGTGCATGAGGGGATTGGAATGCGTGTAAACAATGATGGTATCGGTGCTGTCGCAGGCTCTGGTATTGGTAACTGTGAGGGAGATGAGGAGGGTGTCATCCAAAGGAATGTCATCTGCATTGATGGTGAGTGTGTAGTCTGTGGTGTCGGATACCGGGATGTTTGGGCGGATGCTCCAGTTGTATAACAATGGTTGGCCCGGGTTGTTGTATGTGGAAAGGCGGATGTCCTGTCCTTCGCATAATGTGGTGTCTGGCGGGCCTATATCTACTGCAGGCTTGCTGTGGCAATCTGTTTCGGCTATGGTGTAGCGGCCGGGACGAAGTTCGAGGGAGTCCATGGTTATATAATCAATTATCTCTCTTTTTTTGAAATTTAATCTTTTATAAAAAAGATTTTCTTCCCCGTAAATATTTTTGTAAAACACAGAAAGGTCTGCTTCATTCATGCCCGGGAGCAGGTCTGTCTGGAGGTAATGAAACGTGATTTTTCCGCCTGTGCCGTCTATGCTGTCTATGTCAAATACTTTTTTAATGGAGCCGTTGGTTACGGTGGTGTCTGATAAATGTGACCGGGTGATGAAGGAGTAGTTTTTCTTCTGGTTATGAAAAGACATGTCAAATCCCAGGTTGGCTATATTTCTTTCATATTCATCCACTAATTTATACGCTTTCACGGTTCCGGTGGAGTCGTCATACACTACGGAGCCCGGATATTCTGTGCCGGGTTTGAGGGTTCCTGTTTTCCTGTTGACATCAGAATCAAGGTCAAACAAATGGATGTGCCGTCCGTTTAGCAACAGGTTTCCATTGTTCAGGTCAATCTGGCCAAATGATTTAATGTTTTGCCAAAGGGCTACGCGGTTGTTATTGAGCCGGATGTCATTGAAATACATCACAGGCAGGCCCATGACTTCCTGTGATCCGGGGCCTGTAAATTGCACCAGTCCGTAGGTGATGGAGTCATTGCCTCCCTCTTCCACAAATGGGTTCGATGATTCGGTAAACAATTCACCGGAATAATTTTTTAAGGTGTCTGAGAGGCTGAAGATGCCGCAATTGACAATATTGGCATTGGTGTCTATGTATGCATTGCCCAGCACATGTACCAGGCCTCCTTTCCGGATGGACAATTTTGCTTCGCCGGTAATGGTGAGCATATCGGTTCCGTCCTGCGCTGATAACGGAAGGCCGCAAAAAAAGCCTGTTATGAATACAGTGATGAATATTTTTATATGCCCCGGTATGTGTTTGTACATAATGTTGATGTAACTGTTTATTATTTAAAGTCTCATAAAAATAAATAACCTGAAAATTATTACAATGACAAGCTACGTATTTTTGAAGCAAAAATATAAATAATTTTTAACAAAAAAAGTTTTTTGTCTTTTTTTTAAGAAAAAAATCGTGCAGGACTCCTCGCCGACCCATCAACGGCTTGACAGCTAA
>CAZJWE010000026.1:0-23917 GCA_964549265.1 uncultured Bacteroidales bacterium
CTGTAAAATTGTCAGTTTATATCTGTTCTTTGAATTAAAATCTATAGGGGGTCAGCATCACCGAAATATCCAACCAATCCACGGCAGACTGGATATCGTTTTGAACTTCCGGGTTATAAAATAATTTGAACTCCATTAATCGGTTTTGATATTTTTTTCAATATCATTCCAATCCAAATAAATTTCAGTACTGTATTTTTTCACCCGTTCCCTGACAATTTGCTTGTGTTCTTCCGGAATGTCGAACGAGGTAATTTCTTCGATATTCTTCACATAATTGATACTCTTCATCATATCAACAAAGATATTTTCCTTGTTGTCCGGTATAGTAATGGTGAAATGTTTCATAAAGCAGCGATATTTTTTAAGTTTAATTGATTTAATAAATCCTAAAAAGAGTTATTAATGCCTTATTTTATCAAATTTATACAAATATACAAACCTTTTAGGGGATAAAAAAGTTTTTAAAAGTATTGTTAGTTAACTTTTATTCGGTGTTTTTGAACCGTAAAAGAATTCTTATTTTTTAAACTATGACACGCAAAACCTACAACTACCAAATATTAGAACCCTTATTCACCGACATTGCTACCTTTTTGGAGTTTGCCGGTCACATAGTCCAAGCGGTGCACTATCCTCAATAATTCCCCAACCCCCATCCCGAAAATTCGAAATTATTGGCTGTTAAATGGTTATAGAAATTTACAAAAGACCGGCACTTTTGGTGGGGTTGCGATTGAGTTTACCGGGTTATCTTATTGGCATTTTTGGCAATTGGTATATAAATTGGTTGAAATTCTTTGTTTAGCTGCGGTTTTTATGTTTTGAGTGTATTGATATTGGTTGGAATATGGCCGGTAAGCGCTTCAGTGGGTGTTAGACCGAATAATTTGTCGAGTGGCCGGTTATTGTATTCTTCTAAGGAATCCAGTCCAGCCCAGCCGCCCAGCCCCAGCCGCTAAGCGGTTTTGAACCGCTAAGCGGCTTTGGCTTTGCATCACTATTTGTTGACATCAGGAACTGTAAAGTTCGTCATGTCAAAGAAAAGTTCGTCATGTCAAAAAGCAGAAAAGAGAATACATAATATATGATTTATCAGGTTATAGGATAACACGATTTAAAATATTTTTGTGTTTTCATGCGTTGGTGAAAAAAAGATCATTCAATAAAAATTTTTATCTTTGAAATATTTTTATTCATTTTGTAAAAACGATATAGAAAAATATTTTTTTAACATATATATTGATGAAACGCGCATGATTATAAGATGGAATAAAGGAAATAAGGAAAATTGGGGAAAGAGGGAAACCCTCATTTCATGCACATGCAACCCTTATACCCTATATCCCCTATATTCTTTTAACTTAATGGGAATTAATATTAAGCATTTAATTAAAAAATAGACAGATGAAAAACCGAAAACTACCGGCATTTAGTTTGACAGAGCTACTCGTTGTTTTGGTCATTATTGGCATCCTGGTATTATTGGCCCTGCCCAATTTTATGCCACTCATATCCAAAGCCAAAAGTACTGAAGCCAAAATGCAGTTGAATCATTTGCATACGCTTCAAAAAAATTATTTTTACATGCATTCGCGTTACACAGATGACCTTGAAGAATTAGGCTTTGAGCAGGAAAAACTGGTGACAGATGACGGCCAGGCAAATTACAAAATTGAAGTAGTGGAAGCATCCAACTCGGGTTATAAAGCTACCGCTACAGCTGTCACAGATTTTGACCAGGACGGAGACTATAACGTATGGCAAATAAACCAGGATAAAAAATTAAAAGAAACCATCAAAGATTAATATGATTTTATACCTGATTCCTGCCCTTATTTTTTTGGGAATGATTGCATATGAGGATTTCAAATACAGGGCTATCTCATGGTGGTGGCTCCCTTTTCTGGCAATCGCCCTGATTATTCCTGCATTATATCACATTCCAGGGAAAACGCTTCTCACATATTTTTCATTGAATGTGTCTTTTATTGCTATTCAATTCATTATTTTAACGCTTTATTTTTCATTGAAACATGGGAAATTCATTAACATTCTCAACCAATATCTTGGCACAGGAGATCTTTTATTTTTTATAATCATCGGATTATTCTTTTCACCTATTTTGTATATCACTTTTTTAATCGTAGGTTTATTTGTAACTTTGGGTGGATTTTTAATCTGGAAAAGCACAACAAAAAAAAATGCTACTGTCCCATTGGCCGGAGCATTGGCTTTATGTTTGTGCATTGCAATTTTATATAACATAATGGTTATGGCACACTATGGTTTTTATCAATCAGAAATGATAATGGCTAAAATGATGAAGTTAATTCATGGCTGAACAAGATTACATACAACTGAATGCTGAATTACAACAAGTAATTACACCCGAACAGGCATGGCATTTTTTTATTGTTCCGCGGGAAGTTAACGGGAACCTTATTTCATTTTACATTGACAAAGATGCTCATTCCGAGTCATTAAAAGATGAACTGGAAATGTTACTTGACAAAAATGTAACTCTTGAACTGACACATGGAGAGGTTATCCGAAAAACACTGGGAAGGTATTACCGCAAAACGGATGGAAAAAATAAACAACATTCCGGCTCCATAGTGGATTTTAAATCCGATGATTTTATCGAAAAGATCATTTCGGAAGCCAATGCCATTGGCAGTAGCGACATTCATATGGAAATATATGAAGACAATTGCAGGATCAGACTCCGCATTGACGGCAAACTGGTTGAACGATATGTGCTTAAAAAAGAGCAATATCCTCCGGTAGTCAATAAAATCAAGATCAAATCCAACCTCGACATTGCCGAAAAACGTCTTCCCCAGGATGGAAGGATAATCTTTTCAGCAGGAAAAGACAAATTTGATATTCGTGTATCTGTGTTGCCTACATTGCATGGAGAAAAAATTGTAATGCGATTGCTCAGTAAAGACACAACACATATTGATATTAATGCATTAGGATTCAATGAAAACCAGTTGTCTTATTATCTTGAAGGCGTTAAACGCACCAATGGCATCATTTTAATTAGCGGCCCTACCGGTTCAGGAAAAACCACTACACTATATGCCACATTAAAAATCTTAAACAAAGAAGAAGCCAACATATTAACCATTGAAGACCCTATTGAATATACACTCAAAGGGATTAACCAGGTGCAATTAAAAGAAAGCATCGGGCTCTCATTTGCCAGGGCATTGAGAACATTCCTGCGCCAGGATCCGGACATCATCATGCTCGGAGAGATCAGAGACGCAGAAACTTCCCAAATGGCCATCCGGGCTGCCTTAACAGGCCACCTGGTATTATCTACAATCCACACCAATTCGGCCTGGGGCACTGTAACCAGATTGATTGACATGGGCATCCCGTCATTCCTTTTAGCCAGTACTTTAAACCTGTCTGTTGCCCAACGCCTTTTGCGGCTTTTATGTCCTCATTGTAAAGAAGAACAGACTTTTGATGCAAATCTATATCCCAGAAGTTTTTCCCCTCCTGAAAAAATTACAACGCATTATGTGGCCAAAGGATGCGAATCTTGCTTTTATACTGGATATAAAGGAAGAAAAGCAGTATATGAAGTGATCCCTATTGATCATGATTTTGTGGAACAAATACGGCAGGAACAATTTGATGTGCGTGATTTATTAAAAGAACGCAACATAAAACAATTATCAGAAAGTGCTTTTTCTTTATTTAAACACGGAGAAACAACCATAGAAGAAATATATTCTATTTTGATGAATAATTAAAAAATATACAGAATACACTACAACAATGCAGAACTGCTAAAAATCAATTACATTTGTAACGTAAATATAAAAATATAAACCTTTTATACACCTTAGTTATTAAGCATATGATCAACAAAAAAAGATTTATAAAAACGTATTTTTTCCCTTTAATGTTATTTTTCTTTACTTCAACATTTTGCTTCGGCCAAAATGTAAATGCATTGCAGGAAAAACTCGACAGCCTGGCAGACGAAATACCGGCATTGAATGACACTGTAGACATTACAGTGAATGGTGTGAGTATTCAGGAGTTTATCAGGGCCATTGCGAACAACACCGGATTGAACATTACCATAGACCCTTCTTTAAATTACCGGATTGTCAACAATTTTTCGCGGGTAAAAGTACAAGATGTGTTGGCATACCTTGCAAAAGTGTATCATTTAGAGATCAAAGCCATTGGAAACATTCTAATGGTGGATAAGCATATTGTTCCTCCCGAACCCGAACCCATCCTGCCCGACCACGACCCTGTAGTGGAATATGACACGGCAACCGGCCACCTATCCCTTGAATTAAAACAAGACACTCTATACGAAGTCGCCAAAGCCATTATTGATAAAACCGGAAAAAATGTAATCATCAGCAGCCCCGTACGCGAACAAACAGTCAACGGATACATCAAAAACATGCCGTTTGACAATGTAATGGACAAATTAGCCTATGCCAACGGACTGGAAATTTCAAAAACAAAAGACGGATTTTATTTAGTAGAGGAACAAATTCAGACTACTGAAACACCTCAGGGAAGGACATCTCCGGGTTCCTCTGCAAGAAGCTCTACAAGGCAGAGAATTTCTGCCAGGGGAGATGATGAACTACCTGAATTTGAGATAAGCGCCGAACGGGCCGACAGCATATCATTGAGCGCAGTAGACCAATCGGTGTATGACATCATTAAAACTGTTTCGGATGAACTGGGAATCAATTATTATATGCTATCCGAAATTGATAAACAAATTACCCTGGAAGTAGATGGTGTGACTTATGACAACATGATGGCGGCCCTTCTTGAAGGCACAGAATATGCTTATAGTAAGCACGACAACAGTTATCTTATCGGACAATCAGATAACACAGCTTTAAAAACCACAAAGGTCATTCAATTACAATACAGGACAGTAGATAAAATCACGGAATTCATTCCCGAAGGCATTTCAAAAGAAACCGATGTGATTGAATTAACCGAATCCAACAGCCTCATTGTAACCGGAACCCAACTGGGAGTGAAAAAGATAGAAGATTTTATATATGAGATTGATAAAATCATACCTGTAGTATTGATTGAAGTAATGATCGTTGACATAACCCGTTCACATACCTTTTCTGCAGGCCTTACTGCAGGGCTTGGAGAAGGTGTCAGCCAATCTGGCGGGACGCTGTATCCAGGATTAGACATGAATTTAAGCACACAAGCCATCAATGATGTCATTGAAGGAATCAATGGGTTTGGTTGGATACGCCTTGGACGGGTAACACCACGTTTTTACGCCACCATTAAAGCAATGGAAGACAACGGGGTTTTGCAAGTGCGGTCTACACCAAAATTATCTACTCTTAATGGACATGAAGCAAGCATGACACGCGGGCAGACAACATATTACAAAGAAGAACGAAGCAATTTTATTGGCACCCAAAATCCTTCGCTTTCCAAATCATTTACATGGAAAGCATTAAATGCCGACCTCCAGGTGTCAATCAAACCCATTGTGTCGGGAGACGGGCATATCACTTTAGACATAGAAGTGAGCCAATCGGATTTTACCGGCAGGGAATTTAAGGATGCACCTCCGAACTCCGTCACCCGTACATTCAAATCATCCATCAGGGTTAAAAACCAGGAGATGATTCTTTTAGGCGGGCTTGAAGAAATAAAAAAAGAAAACACCGGGACAGGAGTCCCTTTTCTTTCGAGAATTCCTGTAATTAAATGGTTGTTCTCTTCCAGGACCCGCTCAAAATCCAATTCAAAACTTAATTTATTCATTAAACCAACAGTAATTTATTAACCGGCAATACTCCTTTTTATGCTCAACAAACTACAACATATTAATTTATTTCAATGCAATACTGTTGCCGGTATTGATATTAATATACTGAAAGATAATGAATTCATTTTTCAGTATGTTCAATTGAAAAAAAACAAACAAGCCATTATTATTGACGATCAGGCTAAAGAAATAGATGATGTTGAAACATTGAAACAACGTATAAACCCCAAAGACCCCGTGATACTAAATATATCGGGCAAGGGAATTATTCACAGAAAAATTAAAAACGAAGAACTTACAGAAGAAGAAACACTGCAAAAGGTTTTCCCGAATGCTTCGGTAGATGATTTTTATGTGCAACAAATGCGATTGGACGATAAATATTTGTATTTATCTGTTATTCGCAAAAAAACATTGCACGAGATCATAGACCTGTTCAAATCTCACCATTTGCACATTCTCAATATTTTTCTTGGCCCTTTTGCTGTAAGCCACATCATTCCATTCATTGATCAAAGTCAGGAAGAAATCGTGTTGCAGGATATGAAATTATCCACAAATGAACAAAACATTATTGATTTTCAGGCAACCGAAAATGATACAATATCAACAAGATATTCCATTGGGTCAGATCAGGTGCCGGCCTTGTTATTGAAAGCTTTTTCAGCAGCATTCAGTTATTTTCTTGATGAGGTGTCTGTTAATGCTTTAAACATTCCTTCTTTAAAGAATGAAAAAGAAGAATTTACTTATAAACAAATATTTATAAAAGCTGGCTGGGGTGTTCTCATCATTTTATTTGCCCTGTTGCTCGGAAATTATATGGTATTTACCCATTATAAAAAAAAGCAGGCACACTTAAGTTCCGAATTAGGCCGGAACAAGGCCACATTATCAAAGCTTGAATCACTTCAAAATGAGCTTGAAAGAAAAAAACAATTCATTACAGACAAAAACATATTAGGAAAAACCAAGCTATCTTTTTTTGCAGACAGGATAGCGCATACCATTCCTCGAGAAATTGCACTTGACCGGCTTGCTCTGAATCCTTTAGCCAATAAGGTAAAAGAACATGAAAGCATTGATATCATAAACAATACAATCACTATCAACGGGACGACAAGAAACAGTACCATGTTGAATCAATGGATCGAAAAATTAAAAACATTTACCTGGATCACGCAGCTTGACATCATTAATTACAAACAGGAAACGCTTCATTCTACCGGAGAATTTGCGATTGAAATAAAAATAAAACAGGAGCAACCATAATGATGTTTAACAATTTAACATATAAAAAAAAGGTAATGTATTTATTCGCTGGATTTGTGATCCTGCTTATCCTGTCGTATTCTTTATCCATCAGGAGGACTGTAAAACTTGGGGAAATATGCACTAACCTCGAAGAACAAAAAGAAAGCCTTCAAAACGCTCCGTCAAAAATCCAAAAAATCGGAAACGAACTAAACAATATCAATGCAATGATAGGAAAAGACATGCATGTAGATATGGATGTCCAGTCTGCCATCCTGGAAAAAACAGGCCATTATTGTCAACACCAAAGACTGACGTTAAAAAGCTTCCCTAAAACGCATTATTATAAAGACAAAGACTACCTGGTCATGACCAACAAACTGGTTGTGGAAGGAGAATTCATCAAAATATTAAAATTGATCTATAAATTTGAACAAAAATTCCAATTGGGTAAGATCATTTCTGTTCAGTTTGAAAAAGAACGCGACCGGAAAACCAAGCGGATGAAATTATATGGTTCATTGTTTATTCAAAATGTAAAACATATCAAAAATGAAAATTAAGTATCTGTCCCTTATAATATCTATTGCAATGGGGGTTATATTCTCCCAATGCAGTGAAATATTCGAAGAAGACATCAGTGATGAAGAAATCGTGATCATAGCACCCTCAGATGGTGTTGAAACCACCATTATCAACCAATTATTTATGTGGGAAACCATTGAAGGAGCTAATTATTATAATTTACGGATTGTAAAACCTTCATTTCAATCTATCCAAAAGCTTGTTTTAGATACCAATATCTCTGCTATTGATACGGTTTATAATTCCGACAATAAATTTTATTATACGCTGGATCCCGGCACATATGAATGGCGACTGGTGGCAGCAAATAGTTCCAATGAAATCACTTCTGAAATTATGCAGCTTACCATATTGGAAACCACAGATATATCAGAATATGATGTGAAGTTAACAAGCCCTTCAGGTATTATGAATCAAACATCCAATATACAATTTAGCTGGGAAAGCATTCCTGATGCCGAATATTATACTTTCATGATACGAAAGGGAGATTGGTCGGGTGATTCAATCGTGATCCAGGAAGATAATCTTACAAATACCCAGTACACTGTGAATCATCTTAATAATGGAAGCTATACCTGGGGTGTAGAAGCTATAAGGGATACCACCTCAACCGGTTTCACAACAAACAGCATCACAATAGACAGCATAAAACCTGCAACGCCTACCCTGGTATCGCCTCAAGACACCACCTTTAACGACTCTTCTGTTACATTTATCTGGGAAAGAAGTGATGACAATGGTACGGAAATCTCTGATGTGTTGTTTTTATATTCAGACAGTGAATTCAATGATATATTCGACTCCGTAACGATTCATTCCATGACACAACACGATTTTATATTTGACACGGCACAAACATTTTATTGGAGAGTCCGCTCAGTAGATGAAGCAGGAAACAGGAGTGATTTTAGTGATGGGTTTCAATTTACTGTGTTTTTTTGATTTTAACCGGATAAAATAACAAGTGAACCATTATCAATGAAAAATAAAAAACTACAATATATATTAATTCCTGTTGTACTGCTTGTATGGGGCCTCATTATATACAGGGTTGTTGATTTTACGAAACAAGACGACCCTGTTGAACCACAGATTGTTTCCAACATACAACCAAAACAAAACAATGGCTATGCACAGGATACCTTTTCTCTTCATGCAAATTACCATGACCCGTTTTTGAAAAATGTCCGCTACACAAGGCCAATATATAAAAACGCCAATACATCGAATGAAAAAAAAGAAAAAAAGAAAGTGAAAACAAAACCAGAATCCAATATTGCGTTGCGCAGGGATATTCTTGAAAATATCCGGTGGCCTGAGATAAAATATGGAGGAATTGTACAAAACACCCAATCAGGTGACAAAGTAGGATTAATAGAAGTAGATAAAAGAGAATTTTTAATCCGTAAAAACGATTCTGTACAACGAATATTCATCAAAGACATCTATAAAGATTCTGTGATTGTCATTTATAAAGAAAAACACAAAACATTTGTCACAAAATAAACCATATCACATGACCAATAAATGCTTAATTCTATTGTTTGCCACCTTTGGGCTTATCTTTTCGGGTTGTAAAACCTACAACCGGGTGTTCAAAGGAGAAGATTATTATCAAAACATTACCGTAACTCAAGATGATTCCATCATTCAGGCACATGTTATCACAAAAGATATTGACATTGACCCCAACGAAAATACAACCTATTATTGGTATACACCCAATGAAGTTCATTGGAATGAAGGAGGATATACAGGAAATTTGCTGCATGGCCAATATCTGCTCCTCGACAGAGATAAAAACCTGCTAATACAAGGCTGCTTTAATAAAGGCGTAAAATCCAACCAATGGAAAAAATGGTATGCAGACGGAAAATTACAATCCATCACAGAATTTAAAGACGGGAAAAAAGATGGAATGCATAAATATTACACTCCGGATGGAGATACAATTATTGAACAACATTATAAAGCCGGGGTTCTACATGGCAAACAAATCACCTATTTGCCGGATACTGTTATCATAGAAGAATATAAATATGGTGAAAAAATAGAGCAGAATCGAAAAGGTTTCTGCTTCTTCCGGTTGATTGGAAGCTTGTTTTCCGGTAAAAACAAAAACGAAAAACATTATGAAGAAGAAATAGAAGAAGAGGAAACTGAAAAAAAAGAATTTCAACAGAACACCTTCCCTTCAGGTGATGATGAACGTGATTCACCATAGTCATAACCGGCACCCTGGGGGTTTAACATCAACACTGCCTCCCTGCCCTAAGCATTTTAATTGTGGCATCAAAAAAATCCAACATAGTATATTTTTTTAACTTCAAGCGGATAAATCGCAAGCTCAAGGCCGGAGCTCTTTTGTATGCCGTATTCATTTCATTTATCATTGGGCTGGTATGCTTTTTTGTGATTCTTTCGCATGAGTACAGCAGGCGAAATGCAGAAACCCTTATTCTTAAAAGCAAACTATCTGATCATGTGATGTCGGGGATGCAACTTTTGTTGAAAAATAGTGGGCTGGCGTCCGAAAATGCCGAAACCGAATATGTTTTATATGAAGAAGAGCCTTCTACAGTCATATTTTATAAAAAAAAGTGGGGTGCCTATTCTGTTTATACTGTTGAAGCTCAACATAACCATTTAACTGAAAAACGAGCGGTGCTGGTAGGAAAAGATGTTTTTAAAGACGATCCGGTTGGATTGTATGTTACCGACCAGAATAATTATATCTCTTTCAGCGGAAACACGAAAGTTACCGGCACTTGTTATGCTCCTAACGGAACCGTAAAAAGAGCATATATTGAAGGAGAACATTTCCGGGGCGATAAACTGGTGCACGGGGATATACAAAACAGCCAAAGCAGACTTCCTGATTTAGACGATGCCTTCCTCAGCAATACCGAATCCATTTTGTTAGACCCTATTAATTATCCTGACACAGCAATCCATTATGATGAGGCTTTTGGTGATTCGGATTCCCTCATCCAATCGTTTTTTGCCCCTACCCTTGATGTTTGGGCAGATAAAAACATAAACATACAATACATCACTGCCAGTGGAAATATTCGCTTTTTTTGCAACGGCCATGTAACGGTTTCATCCTCTGCCCGGTTGTCAAACGTCATTATTTATGCCTTATCACTTCATATCCAACGCGGTTTTAAAGGAAACATTCAGGCATATGCGTTTGACTCTTTGATAGTCGAAGAAGACTGTCAGATTGGCCTTCCCACTTTTTTGGGAGTCATCAGCAACAGGCCTGCTTCCATGGAAATTCACAGCCATGCAAATATCTCCGGAGGCATCTTGTTTTATAATACTAATGTTACAGAACAAGAAAAATCCCAACTTTATATCCACGAAAATGCCACAGTATATGGTGAAGTGTATTCCAATTGCTATGTACAGCATAAAGGAACCATTAATGGATCGCTTTATGCCTATAAATTATTTCTTGAAACCAAAATGGGAAAGTATGAGAATCATCTATTGGATGCTACCGTTGATTTCATGAACCTCCCAAATAATTATACCGGCACATGTATGTTTGCACAAAATAATCCTAAACGTATTATTGAATGGGTATACTAAACAAAACATTAAGAGGATCTACATTGGTAGAAGTCATGGTGGCCATGATCATTGTGATGGCCTCTTTTGGCATTGCCATTATGATGATCCAGGGCACATTCTCTTCTCACAAAACCCGTTTACGAATGGAGGCTTTATTCAACACAAACATGCTGATGCAACAAACCCAACAACAGCACCGGTATGTAGATGAAACGATTGAATTCAGCCAGTATACCATTCAAAAATCTATTTCGGAATACAATAAAGAACCGGGCCTGTTGGTCATTACATTTGAAGTATCCGGAAAAAAGAAACATCCCTGGTTTGCCAAACGAATGATTGTGGAAGCCCCTTTGAGAGAGAAACAAGAAGAGAAGGGTGGATGGTAAAAAAGAGCCTTGAACACATGAACATTAAACAATAACAATGAACACACGATGGAACAAACAACATAAACTAGATGCTTACACAATTGTGGAAGTACTTATTGTTTTGGTGATCAGTGCAATTGTAATAGCCACTGCTGTAAGTGCTTTTATAAGTGTTCAACACCTGTTTGCCGGTACGTACCGGCAAAATCAATCCAATGATAAACTTGGAATGCTATATCATGTCCTGAATATGGATATTTCGGAAAGCAAAACCCTTACATATTCATTTGGAGAGCTTCATGCACATAAAAAATTCGAGCCGGATATATATTATTATTTAAATGAAAAAAATGTGATCCGCGAAACTGGATATACCAAGGATACATTTAATTATTCGATCCGGGACATACATTTTAATTACATAAAAAATGGTGCATATGTCATTGATACTATTAAATTTGCAATTTATGACCATCAAACACCATATATTTGGCATTTTACAAAACACTATGGAACAGCAATGTATTTTAATATAAATAACGAAGAATGAAGAAGTATATAACACAACCTGGTTGCAACCTATGCCAAACAAAAAGAGCACTAAGCGCCCTGATCCATACCCATTGCATAGTATTATATTTTGTGTTTTAGTGATATCATCTTAACTTTATAAAAAATTATTTATAATGCCCATTGAATTACAAAAAGTACAGACGCATAAAAAAGAACAAAAAAAAGGGGGAGAAGAAAACTCCCTGATCCATAAAATTGAAAAAGTGCTGACAGCAGACATTAAATTGTTTGGTAGCGGCATGAAAGATCAAAAAAAGGAACGTTTCTTTTCTGAACTAAGTGTCTTGTTGAGTTCGGGCATAGATATAAAAACGTCGTTGGAAATCATTGTAGACGAACAAACAAAAAAACAAGATAAAGAATTATTTGAAACCCTTTATCGCCGGGTAATCCATGGGCAAAGCCTGAGTGAATCGCTTGAGGAGACTGGGAAATTTACCACATACGATTATTTTACCCTCCGTATTGGAGAAGAAACAGGCCGGGTTAGCCATGTATTGAATGACCTCACCATGTATTATGAAAAAAAAATAGCACAAAAACGGCAGCTCACCAGCGCTTTCTCTTACCCCATTTTAGTGCTGATTACAGCTTTTGCTGCTGTATTTTTTATGATGAACTACATGGTGCCCATGTTTAAAGATATTTTCTTGCGTACCAATGCCGAATTGCCCGGGTTAACTAAGTTTATCATTAAAGCATCGAATGCATTCAGCAGCAATATAGGCACTTTTTTCTTCATTTTAGTCATCATTGGCATTGTGGTCTATTCAATCAGAAAAAAAGATTATTACAGGGATTTTATCACCAAGCTAACTCTAAAGCTTCCATTAATAGGCCGTATGGTCAGAATGTCATATCTGTCGCGCTTTTTTCAATCTGCCAGCCTCCTTATCAGTTCGAGCATTCCCATGCTTCGAACCATTCAGTTATGCCGGAAAATGATTCATTTTTATCCGTTTGAAAAAGCCATGGCTACCATAGAAGATGACATTATGCACGGGAAACCGCTTCATCAGAGCATGCAAAAATTTTCAATATTTGATACCCGTACCACCTCACTGGTGAAAGTAGGAGAAGAAGTAAACCAATTGCATGTCATGTTCGACAGGCTGCATAAACAATATACAAAAGAGCTCGAACACCAGACCGGCATGTTGGGAAATGTGCTTGAACCATTATTGATCATTTTTGTAGGTATGTTGGTAGCTGTTATCTTAGTCGCCATGTACCTTCCAATGTTCCAGATGGGAACGGCTATTTATTAAAAGGTTCTACCACGAATTTAATGGTAACTTGCAATTTGTTTATATAGTATTTTAGATCCTGTAAAAATATTTAACCTCTAAAATAAGGGTAGTACCTATTAAAAAAACCAACCCATAAAATTTTTTATTCATTACCGCCGTTTATATTGGTAATAAAATAAACAGATGAAGAAACAAAAATTAAACAAAGAAATAGGTTTATTTGGTGTTTTTGCAATAAGTACCGGCGCCATGTTTAGCAGTGGTTTCTTCCTCTTGCCGGGGATTGCCTCGATGTATACGGGGCCTTCGGTTTTTTTGGCCTATATTTTATCTGCCATATTAATTTTGCCTGCCATGTTTTGTATGGCTGAAATATCTACAGCCATCCCCAAAGCAGGAGGCGCTTATTTTATAATAGACAGGGCTTACGGGCCATTATTTGGAACAATCGGCGGGTTGGGAACTTATTTTGCACTGGTATTAAAATCTGCCTTTGCCCTCGTGGGAATGGGAGCCTATACCTCATTGATCCTTGATATTCCTATAGATCACATAGCAATAGTGTTAACCGTTGTGTTTGCTGTTGTAAATATAATTGGTGCTAAAAAAAGTTCAGGATTTCAAAACATATTTGTTATCATTTTGATTTTTATACTGGGGCTTTTAATCATTGACGGATTAATTAATTTGTTTAGCAATAATAACTTACAAAGGATTGTAAATAATAATTTCATCCCATTTTTTGAAGATGGAATAGGCGGGCTCTTTGCAACAATAGGGTTTGTGTTTGTATCGTATGCGGGGTTAACAAAAGTGGCAAGCATTGCAGAAGAGATTAAAAACCCGGAACGAAATATCCCTCTCGGCATGATCATTTCGCTTATTGTAACGTGTTTGATTTATGCTCTGGGAACATTTCTTATGGTGAGTTTTATAAACAAAGGCGATTTTGTAAATGACCTGACACCAGTTGCCACGTTAACCTCGCATATCTTAAAATGGATGCCATCAAAAGTTGCCTTGGTTATTGTTGTAATAAGCGCAATTGCAGCATTTGCATCTACCGGCAATGCAGGCATCATGTCCTCATCAAGGTATCCGTTGGCCATGTCAAGGGATAAATTACTTCCCGCTGTTTTTGCAAAACAAAACAAAAAAACCCATATGCCGGTTTTTTCTATTATTATTACTGCATTAATCATCATATTCATTATCCTCTTTGTTAGTGCTGAGGGCATCGCAAAAATGGCAAGCACATTTCAATTGTTGATCTTTTTCTTCATCAACTTTGCGGTGATTATTTTCCGAAACAGTAAAATTGATACTTACGATCCGGGGTACCACTCTCCATTATACCCATACATGCAAATATTCGGGATGATATCTTCTTTTGCCCTTATTATTTACCTTGGATGGGGGCCTACATTATTCTCTGTGGGATTGATAACATTAGGCATACTTTGGTATAATTATTATGCCAGAGGCAAGGTTAAAAGACAAGGTGCCATTTATCACTGGTTTGAACTGTTAGGCAAGAGAAAATATGAAAAAATAGAAAATGAATTCCTCCATATCATTAAGGAAAAAGGACTCAGGGAAAACGATCAATTTGATCAATTGATTACCAATGCCGATATAACATTCACAAACAAAACGAGTTTAATTAATTTCAAGAACAAACCTTATACAAAATTGTTACATAATGTAGCAGACAAAATATCTGAAAACATACAGATTAACAAAGATGAACTTGTTCATCAATTTTTATCCATCAAAAGTATGGATACAGAATTTATCATCCCTTATGTTTCCATTCATTTTGCCAGTTGTGACAAAGTATCATCGCCATTCGCACAAATCATAATTTCTCCGAGAGGGATCAGGAAAAAAATCACCAAAAACGGAATTTCATCCGAAGACAACATTCATGTATTCTTTTTTATCGTAGCCCCTTCGGATGATCAAAAACTTTTACTGAGGATTCTTTCCAGATTATTGGATATTACAGACAGGGAAAACTTTCACGAAGAGATTACTTCAAAAAAAACTGCCCGAGAAGTAAAAGAGTTTCTTTTACATCACAAAAGGTATATCAGTTTTCGACTTAACCCAACCAGCAAGGTCTGCATGCATTTTATCGGGAAAAAGATAAAAGACATTGACATGCCCAAAGGATTGTTAATCGCCATCATCGAACGTGGCAGTGAGTCTATCACTCCCGGAGGTGATACGGTACTTAAAGAAAAAGATCTTTTAACCATTATCGGGCACCCCGACAAACTAAAAGAATTCAAGAAAAGAATGTTTTGACCATTTTATTACCGTAGCAACATAAAAAGATTGAACTTTGGAAAAATATTACATAAGATTAATTCAACCCCATACCAAACACTGCTGAAGCTGTAACATGATTTAGAACTCTCATACAGCAAGGAATAAAACCTTTTACTCAATCATAACTTTTTCAATATACATCATATCGGCTACTTTGACCCGACATACGTACGATCCTTTATTAAGGTGTCCCACAGCAAGGCGGCTGTTGCCTGTAATCTCGCGCTGCAACACTTTACTGCCCTGTATGTTGTACAACTCAATAGTTAGCGTTTCTTCGTCATTGCCCGTTGCTATCATTAAATAATCATCTGCGGGGTTGGGGTATATCTGCAACCCTTCCGCATACTCCTGTGGGGTATCATTGACCCCGAGAGAAGTGTAGTGATAAATATAATCAACCCCCAATTGCCAGTTGTCATTTTTGTATTGATAAATTGTTAAACGGTCTATCTTATTGTCAACAGTCATAGAACTGTATTTCGTATTGGCGATAAGTTCTTTGGCCGAACAGGAATAATCATAAATAAATTCTCTTTTTGTGTATCCGATCCATTGCTTGTTGACATCATCCCAGTCATAGATTGCCATAAATGTTAAATCCCCTTGGTGGTCGTAGATACGTTCCTCTTTTCCAAAGCCCTTCCAATGGTAAGTGACGCCATCCCATATATACGACTCTTCCAACGTAAGATTATTGGCGCTGTCATACTCGTAAAATCTTTTGGTATAATTTTTCCAGTAAGCGCTATCTGCATCCCATAAGTATGACCGGAAATGAGTGACATGTCCGCCGCTGTCATAGTTGAGGTATTCATATTTCATATCTTTGGCCAGCTTCAGAGAATCATAATTCCAACTATTCTTCAGGTACTCAATAAGTTTTCCATTCGCATCGTAGGTATAATCTTCTTTGAATAGGTAGCGCCAATCTGCTGAATCTGTATTCCAGGTGTAATATTCTCTCTTGGTGATGTAGTTGTTTGCATTATAGTTGTATGCATCTTTTGTATTGCCGATCCATTTGCTGCTGTCGGCATTCCATGAATAGGTTATTTCCGACAGGTGGTTGGTGTCGGCGTCATAGGAGTTCTCCTTTTTATAGTCTTGCACCCACTGATTGTTGGCATTGTCCCATACGTCTTTAACCTTCAGTATTTCATTGCCATTGGTATCATAACTGTATGTATACTGATAATTATAAACCATTCTATTGCTGTCAGAATTCCATTTATAACTAACATCTGACAGGATTCTCTCACTGCTATTGTATGTTTTTTCCTCTTTCCATGTATAATCCCATACCTTATTGTAATCATCCCACATGTATTTATGATACTCAACTTTATTATTGTTGGTATCGTATACCATCTCCTCTTTAATGTAGTTAACCCATTTGTTGCTATCCGGGAGGTAATCATCGCGTTGTATCCTGTGGGTCATATTGCCTGCGATGTCCCACACGTATGTATAATTAATCATCCCGATCCATTGGTTGTTATAATCGTCCCACCTCCAGATAGAACTCGATGTAGTAAAGCCATATTCGTTATATGACCATTCATATTTGAGATATCCTCTCCATTGGCTGATTGTTGTGTCCCAGAGGTAATAGGTTCTTGATATGAGGCTGTCGTTTACATCATAACCAAAGGTCATTTTGCTTTCACCTGTCCATTCGGATGCGGATATTTTTTTCCTTGTTATTTGTGAGGTGATGTTTCCATTATCGTCGTATGTATAGTAATAATTTACTGTATCGGAGGTGATGCTATCAAGCCGGTATTTCTTGCCGTTAGTTGATTTTAGCGGCCCGAAGGCTGCGGGTGATGGTGTGGTCGGAGTGGTTTCACCGGAAGAAGGGGTCGCATTCGTGCTAATAAATGGCAAGTTACTGGTCATGATGTTAAGTTGGTCCTTTTGCTGGCCTGCAACAGAAAGAACAAAGACAGTAGAACATAAAAAGGTAATAACATGTTTCATAATGGCTGATTTTGATGAATAATACATTGCTGTGTCTGGCTTTAAAAACCTATTGAACTTTTTCAGAATATAAAGTTATAATATCTTTTTGTTTAAAAAAAAAATTGAGTAATAATTTCACTATTAAAATCATAATTTCTAACGTTTAAAAGACTATGTTTACAAAATTGATTTATAGCTATTAGAATACCTTACTAAAGGCCTGCAAACACCTTAACATTCGAAAATATTGTCAGAAATGCTAAAAACAAGCCTGCAAAATAATATATCTCATAAATGGACGGTAAAATATCATGAACATGAAGCTAACACGTTTTAATGCTTTTATTAAGCGGAAAACCGGTTATTCTCCTTTTCAATATTTGATTAGTCTCCGGGTTGAGGCAGCAAAAGATTATTTAACGAATTCAACGCTCAACATCACTCAAATAGCCCTTGAATATTCATTTGTCTCATCGTTTATTTCCGATGCATTTGTGTTATGCGCCCATAAAGGCCCTTTTTGTTTATATTTTTTGTTATATGCTTGTGTATATGAACTTAACACAATACCCCTTGATTTTGAAAGTTGTTGTGTTTGTGAACGGTGTTTTTCATTGATCATTGTTATAGAGTGATTGGTAGCCTGAATTAAGAAATGAAAATGATTGGGCATTAAACACCATGATAACACCTCGCAATTTGGTTTAATATGTTGGTGTATCTTTTTTTAAAAAAATCTGTCATTTCCATATATTTTGAAGTGAAGATGAAGCCGTGAATATGAAGCGAAGCCGAAGCCGCTAAGCGGTTTTGAACCGCTAAGCGGCTGGCTGGTTAACCAACATGAATACTGATTGCCAAAAATGTCAATAAGATAACCCCATAAAATCAATCGCAAACCCTCCAAAATTCCCCGGCTTCTTAGGAGAATATGTAACTATCTTGTGATTAAGGTATTAGGATTTTCGTGATAGGGATTGGAGAATTGTTGGGGATTGTGCAGGGCTCGGTTCATCTGGGGAAAAAGAACTGCTTAACTTATAAATATCCTTTACCAACTCTTTTGAAAGCTGATAAATTTCCAGCTTCTGAAATCCAAAATACAACATATAAACTACGTTAAACAATATTTCAACTATAATTGTTTTTCAGTAATATTCGTCTCACTCTCTCTCTACGCCCTATGGTGTGTGTTTCTTTAAAAATTTCTCACTTGTCTTATTCCATTCCGAGAGGTATTCATTCCGTTGTTCGGTGAGGTATTCGTTCATGGAATTGTACTTTTTGGCTGCTGCATTGATATCATTCACCGCTTTGTTGAATTGGTCTATGTCTTCTTGCGTACGTTTGGATTTTTTCTTGTTATCGAATGCTTGTTTCAGTTTGTCAAATTGTTCTTTTTTCATCAGATAGTCTATAAGTGTAGGCATTCTTGCGTCAGCTTCTTCTTTATAAAACCTTAACATGTTGCGTGTTGCGTAATTCAATGACATGTCTGACTCATAAGACCTGATCTTTTTAAGTTTTTCCAATCCTTCTTCGGCAAATTTAACAAGGGTGTTCCTGTTTTGTTCCAGGCTGTTGATGTCTGCATTTTGCAATGCCTCTAACATATACATTTCCTGTTTATAGTTTTTGAAGAAGATCAGATATAACTTGTCATGATAATCAAATACCTTTGAAGATATTTTGAGTTTTTTGGATAGTCTGCTGTCATTCTCAACAATATTGATGTTGTGTTCGTCTGCAAATTCTTTCTGGGCTTCTGATACCATCTCTGTGGCTTCCTCCAGTTTTTCATTGGCTTTTTTTCTGGCCGTCATGTAGGCTTCCATGAGGTCATATGACTGTTCTGCTATTTTTTCCATATCAATGATCTTGTCATAATCCCTGCTCAAAACAATATAATTGATATCCAGATATTCAATGACAGTATCCCTGAAGGAAGTATTCCCTTCATAAGGTGGCATTTTCTTGATGACTTTTTTAGCGTAATTCAATTCCTTTAAAAGGTCGTTTCGTTTTTTTGCGATTCTCCGGTCGCTTTTACCCCGCCCGATGGATTTAACATATTGCCAGCTTTCTTTAACCAGATCTTCATATTGCTCGGTCATGTGCCCCATGTATTCAGGTGCAGTGCTAAATTCCTGTGCATTTACAGGAGATACAAAAAGGACGGAAATAAAAAATAAATAGACTGGGAGGATGTGGTTTTTTTTATGCATAATGTAAATTTTTTGCCACAAAAACTCAAAAACACTAAAAGAATTCAGATCAAAGTGCCAGTGCTCAGAGCTATGTTTATTTTAAGATAGAATACTGTTACGAATATACAACAAATTTTATAATAATGACCCGAGCCATGACAAATTTTTTGACACACTCCCGGATGAAGTTGTTGAAAGCTAAGCGCTGCATAAGTCCATAGGCATAACCACGCCCGAACACATGCCCAAACCTCAATTAACAATTAATAATTAATAACGAGGCTTGCGCAGCCCCCAAAAGCGCAGTTTACTGAAGAGCAATTTTGGGGCAAGCGTAACGAAGTTAGCGGACATGATGGAACAAACACTTCACTTTATGGACAGGCATTAATTAGTCGGCCCGCAGGGCTCTTATCATATCCCTTAAAATAAAATAGGCTTCCTCAATATAAATATCCTGTTGAATGTTTTTCTTTAATTTTTCATACATGGCTTCCCTGTATGGATTCATGCGGATAAGCGGCTGGTCGTAAGCACAATTATTCACTTTGTAAGCACTGCTTTCCCTTGAATTATAGTCATCAAGCATTTCTACCAGGTGTTTTTTTTGAAATTTTTCGGCCCTGAATGAATCCAGGTGTGGTATAATGACATGCCGGGTATCCATAATTTTTGATATGGAATCGCATATCCGGGTGATCTGCGCAAAATGGGTGTCCTGGGTTACCCTTTTTGCGCTGCTTTCTCTCAGTTCCTGAATAGGCAAAGCAGGCAACGGAGTATACCAGGTTTTTTTGTTGATTGTATCAGCAGACAATGCAGTAGAATTGTTCGATTCGTGGTGTTTTATATAACTCATATTATCGGGAAGGAAGACATCCGGTATCACTCCTCTCTTTTGATGGCTCTTTCCGGTGACACGATAAAATTTGCTAATTGTTAGTTTGACGTATCCATCAGCTTCCACCTCATCATAATACGATGTTCTGTAATCTGTCATGGACGAATGCACTGGCAGTACGATCTGAGCAGTGCCTTTCCCGTATGTTGTGGTTCCTACAATCACGGCCCGGTTATAGTCCTGCAATGTGGATGCCAGCAGTTCAGATGCTGAAGCACTCAGGCGGTTGACCAATACCAGTAAGGGTTTGTCATATACACTGCCCCTGTTCATATCTTTTTCTAATTTCACATGCCCGTCTTGCATTTTAGAAATGCATACAGGTCCATGGTCAATAAAAATGCCTGTGAGTTGAATGGCTTCAAACATAGACCCTCCTGAATTGTTCCGCAGGTCTAAGATCAATCCGTCTATGTGTTCGCGCTTGAGCTTTAGTATTTCTTTGGCCATGTCATTGGCACATCCGAGCATGTTTTCCTGTTCTACCTGGGTATAAAATCCGGGCAATGAGATGTATCCTATTTTTAGTCCACCCTCCAGGATAAAACTGGTGATCATATTGTCTTCAAGCAAGAGCTTTTCTTTTACTAATGGGACTGTCTTTAGTTTTCCATTGACTTTTCTGACTGTAAGGATCATGGTTTTGTCTACTTCGGACCGAAAAAGTTCTTTGACTTCATAGATATTGGAACATGTCAGTTCTGTTGCTTTTTCGCCTTCGTATTGTATTTTCACCAGGATGTCTCCTTTATTTAATTCTCCCGATTTCCAGGCCGGGCCACCAGGTACGAGCTTTGATATCTGGATATTCCCATTTTTATCCTGCTTTAATTTAATGCCAAATGAATAATCTTCTTTTGATACGCCCTGTTCAAATAATTGTTTTTCGGAGTCTGAAAAATACATGGTATGGGGATCATAAAAATAAGTGATGGCATTCATCAATACGGATAACACAAATTCATCAACGCCCATCGGATGATCAAGAAAATGGTTGATCTTGCATATTTTTTCTGTCTTTACTTCATCTCTGATAGCTGCCTCATATTGTTTGATGCTGTCTTGTATGAATTGTCCGGTGGTATCATTTTCGACGTATGCGGAATATAAATGCGATAAAAAACTATATGCAAGCCAGTGTTCCCAGCGTTCATGCAATCTCTTGTCATCCTGTGGATACGAAAATGTGTCGCGCGAAGCAAACAGAATGGGTTTTGTTGAATATATTTCAAGTGGCTCCGAGGTTATTGTGTGGATAAGCGAGTCGGCATGTAAAAGCCTCTTTTTATACATGGGAATGGCGTGGTTCAATAATTGACAGGCATGTTGATAAAATGGTTGTTCGTTTGTATAATAAACACCTGATAGGTCTTTTATGTTTTGTTGGGTGAATAAAAGACCATATGGGTCGAGTGTGCTGATGAAACGGTTGAAAATTCTTTTGCTTATTTCTTCATTGATCTGTATAGGCTGATAATGGACACTGTCAAGCAGCTCTGAAAGGGTTTTGACCTCTTTGCAATACGAATTTTGATCGCGTGCATTGGAAAGGGTTGCTATGAAAAAAAGGGCGAATAATAGATTGATGAGGTAACGCATTTGATATAATTGTCTTTTAGGCTCTATGTTCATTTTATTTAATTCATCTGTTTATTTTTTATTTTTATTCACTTCGTTCATGAGATCGCTTCGCTAAGTTCAATGGTCATATGGAGCTCGCCATGAGTTTATTTTATTGACTTTGTGCAATCTAAATAGATTATTAATAATCATGCTCGTGTATGTCAAATTTTTTGTCATGGCCCGGTTCATTTTGCTATATTTGATTACCAAAATTACAATATCATTTTTACTGTTTGCTGTTGATCTGCTGATATAATTTTCACAATATACATCCCTGAAGGTTTATCTCCTTTTTGAATAACATGGCTTGAGGATGTTGTTTTGCTCGATGTGATGCATTTCCCGGTGATATCATAAACATCTATTGTTGTATTCCCGGGAAGTTTATTCAACCTCACTCCTGCTTTTTGATAGTATACATCTACTTCCTGCTTTTTAAACGCAGCCTTACCTCCCTGCACCTGGGATTCTTCAGGGAAATTGATCTCAATGCTGTAAAGGTTCGTTTTGGCGGTGATGTAAAGAATATCAAGACTGTCGCCTCCAAAGGTGCAATTGGTAGGTTTTTCGGGCACGTCTATTGTAAAAAGGGTGTCGCCGGCTGTATCAAACACCTGCACGCCTATTTCTGTGGTTACATATAAGTTCCCGAGCTTATCCACTGCCATGCCATCAGCTCCGGAATGATTATCTGTGTTTCCTGATGCCAATTCCAATATGGCAAAGGTATCTTTTTGACTAATACTTCCGGGAGCATCAATATTCCATGAAAAGACATACCGGTCATAGGTATCCACAACCCACAGTGTATGGCCTTCTTTTGAAATAATTACTCCATTGGGCTTTTCCAGTTCTTCGATCAGGCGGGTAACGGTTCCATCATCAGCAATGTAATAAACTGATTCGACCATTTTTAGCGTAGTTCCGAAAACCGGGTCAGTAAAGTAAACTCCATCGTGTTGATCCATCACCAGGTCATTCGGACTGTTAAATGCAGTTCCCAGATAGTCGTCTGCCAAAATACTCAAAAGCGATGCATTGGTATCAAAAGCCGCAACCCTGCCGGCTCCTTGCTGGCATACAATGATTGAATCTCCGCTGTACCACAATCCGTTTGCCCCGGATGAGTTGTCTAAAAACAGTTCGAACCCTCCGCTTACAGAATATTTGTGGATTTTATTTTCCGGGATATCTGTAAAATAGACATATTGATGTCCATCCCATGCCGGGCCTTCAATGAATTCAAACTGCCCGCTGCTTAATTGTTGTACTCCCGCGGGATCGGGTTCGGGGGCGGTTGCATACAAAAGATGAGCTACTGTAATGAATGCTAAGGTAATGATGTAGTGTTTCATAGTTTATATTCAGTATTAATTAGTGTTTGTTCCATCATGTCCGCTAACTTCGTTATGCTTGCCCCAAAATTGCTCATTTACTACAGTAAACTGCGCTTTTGGGGGCTGCGC
>CAZJWE010000027.1:0-23875 GCA_964549265.1 uncultured Bacteroidales bacterium
GGGTGTTTAGCCTTTTTTTCAAACGGCTTTGAAGCATTGTTTTTTTTTGCTCCGGCATTTTCACGCCATAATTTGTTTCAATAAAATCACTCAGCTTTCTGAAATCTTTATCAGAAAGTATATCATTGATATATGTGATCATATTGTTATTTAAACCTTTATTCATTTGTTGATTGATTATTTAAAAAAGATTTATGTTCTGCTTTTTTTATTTTGTAATGTTGGTTAATTGTATTATCAAATATTTTTTTTAAAAATTGATTGATATTTATTGTATTGTTTTTTGGTGTGATTATCCCTGATTGGACTTGAGAGAGATAAATAAGATGGTCAATAAATCGGAGTAATAATCGCCCGTTTTCAATTATCATATCCAGAAACATATCTTTTTTATCTGTATGGGTTGTCTTAAGCAATTCGCTAAATCCCATGATGGCATTTAAAGGGGTGCGAATTTCATGATTGATATTACTGAAAAATCTTTCTGCAAATTTGTGGATGTAATAATCTTTTTTATTCATAGTCAAAATTTTTGAAGGTATATTTAATTTGTTAGTTCAGTATTATTAATTATTAAGATTTAAATGGGGCCATTTGTACTATTTTTTAGTTTCAAGACAGCCTCTTGATGAATTGTTAGAACCTTTCATATTCATCGTCTATCCCGGGATGAGAAACATCTTCATCATTGAGGTTTAAATTCACTCCTTTATTCTTTGTTTTATGTTGATTTGTTCCTTGGATATAAGCTCCATTAGGCATCATATCGTCATGAGGAGGGGTCCCATTGGTTTCTTTATATTCTTTTCTTTTGCATTTATTTTGGTATTCCCCTTTGCAATATTTGTTGATTAATCCTTTGCACAATAAGTCATTGCCTTCTTTATATTTTTTAAAGAATCCGCAATTAACCAGAGATTCACATTCATTATTTTCCTGGATTTGTCTTTCTGATTCCTGCTGTTCATTCAGCATGGTATCCTTTTCTGATTTGTATTCTCCGTTCATTCTAAAATAAGAAGTGATGTTTAGGAGTCTGTCAGCCTGGCTTGACAATTCTTCTGATGAAGTAGCCATTTCCTCCGATGCAGAAGCGTTTTGTTGGGTGATTTCATTAAGTTGGTTGATCGCATTGTTGATTTGATCCGCACCATTATTTTGTTCATTGCTAGCAGCAGTGATTTCTTGTACTAATTTAGAAGTCTTCTGGATATCCGGCACGATTTTTTGAAGTAACCCACCTGATCGTTCCGCTACGTCTACGCTTGATTTTGTTAATTCATCGATTTCAGCTGCTGAACTTTGGCTTTTTTCTGCTAGTTTTCTAACTTCGGCAGCCACAACAGCAAATCCTTTGCCATGTTCGCCAGCTCTTGCTGCTTCTACGGCAGCATTAAGTGCCAACATATTGGTCTGTTCGGCAATATCTCCGATAATGGATACTTTTTCTGCGATTTTTTTCATTGCATCCACTGTTTGATTTACATTTTCACTTCCTTCGGTGATATCTTCTGCGGCTTTGGCTGCAATTTTTTCGGTTTGCTGCGCATTTTCGGTATTTTGTTGAATATTTGAAGCCATTTCTTCCATTGATGAGGATATTTCTTCGGCAGCTGAAGCCTGTTCTGATGCCCCTTGTGATACTTGCTGAGAATTAGAGCTCATCTCTTTACTCGCAGTTGAAACATTTTCTGATGAAGTTGTAATAGTGCCAATAATTGTTTTGAGTTTTTCAGTCATATTTGATAATGACTCCATTAATTCATCTTTTTCAGAACGTTTTTTTACTTTCACAGTAAGATCCCCTTCGGATATGGATCTGGTTTTTGCGGAAACATCTTGTAAGTTGCTGTTCATGTTTCGTAGTGATTCGGCAAGCTGCCCAATTTCATCTCCGGAATGTACATCTAATTTTTCTGATAAATTACCTGAGGCAATGCTGTTTGCAAATTTGTTTGCTTTGCTCAATGGTTTGATTATCATTCTTCTTAATGCTATTATAGCAAAAAATATGACACCTATAAAGACAATAACAATAATGGCGATTTGACTCAATAAAACCTTCGTTTGGCTTTCGCTGTAATCATCTAATTCTTTTTGGATATCATCTACATATACACCACTTCCTATAATCCAGCTCCATTCATCAAAACTTTTCACATACGATATTTTGGGTTGTTGCTCTGTGAGTCCATCTTTTGTTGGTTTTGGCCATAAATAGTCAACAAAACCTTCTCCCCTTTTTTTACATACATCTACCATTGCTGCAAAGAGATTTTTGCCTTCTCCTAATGCACAGTCATATTTGGGCATATTCAGCTTTTTACCGTTTAATTCCGGGACGGTTGGGTGCATGATCATATTTGGGTAAGGTTCTGCCATATCATTGATCCAAAAATAGCCTATCCCCTCATCATATCTCATTGATTCCAGGTATTCCAGAATTTCTTTTTTGCTCTTATTTTCTTT
This sequence comes from uncultured Bacteroidales bacterium, assembly GCA_964549265.1. GTDB lineage: Bacteria > Bacteroidota > Bacteroidia > Bacteroidales > JBBRXJ01 > CAYMKE01. The sequence goes on from CAZJWE010000027.1 coordinate 2,470, forward strand.
GTGCCCTTTTTCAATGACATTATAAGCAATTTCGACATAGTTTTTAAGTTGTGATTTTCTTTTCTTCAAAAGAGTTTGCTCTTTTTCTTGTATATCTTTATTTATAAAGTATACATTATTAGCCACCAATAGCAATGTACAAATCAGTAATACCGATATAATTGCTATTGTAAATTTTTTGGTTATACTTTTCTTTTTCATGATTTTAGGTTTTAATTTTATAATATAAAAAGATAAGCTACATTGCATCTCGTATCAATGCAGCCTTTAATATTATTCGCTTTTAAAAGAAATAATATGTTGAAAATAAGATTCTTATATTACTTGTTTTATGGATGTCTTCAGGTATTGCATGGTCACTATAATCGGCGCCGAATTCTGCAGAAGTGTATTCTGTTTCTAATGCAAATCTGGTTTTTCCAGAGTTAATTACAATTCTGGGAGATATTCTCATAAGAGATTTTATAGATGTACCAAGTCCATAGATAATATTTGATTCATGCATTTCATCTTTGGTTCCCTGGTTTACTGAATACCCTGCAAATACTCCGAATTGGATGTTTTTCCCATTGGTATGGATGTCTGTCCATAATGAAAGATTTTGTATGGGGCTATATGTTCTTTTATCAGTTGTGGTGTCAATACTTGTTACTGCAAATCCTGATGCCTGGAGTACATCGGGGATGTTTTGTCCCGAAATACCTTCTACTTTAATGGTTACCGGGTCAAGTTTAATTTTTGCAAAAGCAATGGCTGTTAAACCGCTAACACCTTCTGTTGTTTTGATGTTTTGGTCGGTTACCAGCCTGGGCACAATGGTTTTATAAGCTATGCCTGCTCCAGTATTTAAAACCGATTTTACATAATGTAATTGGAGATGCATGTCTGGTATTGCTGAATTTCTTAGATATGTAGAAGTTTTTGTAGGTGCGCGTGAAGGATAATCACGTTGAGACAATGCTGCAGCAATCAGTTGGATGTCTCCAAATTTTTTGCTCAACCTTATTTGGGGATTCCGAGCAAAAGGCTGAAAGGGTGTTCCGGTATTAAATGATACGGTTCCCGGGAAGCAAGCAGTCACAAATAAAGGATTCCAGTATTGTCCAAATAGTAAATTTGTACTGCCCCAGTCCAATTTTACAAATGCATGTCTGAGCCGGAACAGGTTGATGTTATCATTTTTTTGTGCAAAGAAATCGCCTTCTATTTTTCCGGATGTTTTTGCACCAAATGCATCAGGGCCTGTAATAGTTCCAGATAGTCTGCTTTGGACAGATAACATGTTGAAATTGGCTTTTGCATTGACGTCTTCACCATTTGCATCGAGGCTTTCTGAATCAGGCCAAAGTAAAAAATGGCCTTCGCGTACTGCAATTGTCTGGCGGGTGTCATAAAAGGCATCATGTTTTACATAGCCGGAAAAATGAATTCCCCAGTTTTGTCCTTCTTTATTTTCCTGTGCCTGCACATTTAATAAGCCTAAGATAAAGGCTATTCCTGGTAAAAAGATAAAATTGTGTCTCATGATGATAAAAATTTAATTATTATATATTTATTGGTTATTTTAAAAGTGGGAAAAAGATACCCGAGTAATATCCCGTTAAGTTTTGATGTTTTTTTCTTCATTTTTTTGTTTTGTGGATTCATTAAAGATGGATACTTCTTCAATAGAATAGACTTTGTTCATGTCTAAGATCATGATAAAATTTTCATCTTTCTTGACCACACCGCTTATAAATTCTGTATGATATCTTTTTCCAATGCTTGGTGGATCTAAAATATCTTTTTGCTCTACTTCCATTACTTCTTCGACAGAGTCTACCAGTGCTCCTACTTTAACTGTTTCGGAGTCTAATTGTATTTCGTTCACCACAATGCAATTTCCGTCTTTTATGTCGTTCACAGGCATGCCGAATTTTATTCTGGAGTCCACCACTGGCAATACCGATCCGCGCAGATTAATGACCCCCAGCATGTAATCTGGAGCCTGCGGTACTTTTGTGATTTTTTCCAATTCTAATATGTTCAATACTTTACTGACATGGGCAGCAAATAATTCACCTCCTACTTTGAATGAAAGGTATGAATTGCTTTCAGCAGCTATATTATTTTTCATGATTGACCTCCTGATTTATTTTGTTAGAAAATTTTTTTATCATTTTATTTGTATCCATAACCAATGCTACAGTTCCATCACCCAGGATGGTACCTCCTGAGAATATTTGAAGTTTTCGGTAATGTTTACCTAATGGTTTTAATACAGCCTGGTATTCTCCAACCACTTTATCTACTACTATACCCAGCTGCTTATCTTCGAAAGAGACAATTACAACTTGTTCTTTTACAGGACATTCACTTTCTTCATTGAATTCATCCCGCAATGAATAATATGGGATTTGTCGTCCATTGATTATAATTGTATTATAAAAAGTGTCAACCAATTCATTGTGTCTCACGATATGAATTTCGTCAACTACACTCAATGGGATTATGTAGTTTGTATCTCCTATTTTTGCCAATAACCCGTCCAAAATTGATAATGTCAAAGGAAGTTTAATGGTCATTATTGTGCCACTTCCTAATTCGGAACTTACTTCGACTTCTCCTCTTATCTCAGAGATTTTATCCAATACTACATCCATCCCAACCCCTCTGCCTGAAATTTCTGTGATGTTATTGGATGTTGAGAAACCAGGGATAAAGATTAATTCAAACAGCTCCCTTTTACTCATAGGTGTTTCCTTATTGATCATTCCTTTTCGAATTGCTTTTTCACGTATTATTTTATGATCAATCCCTTTTCCATCGTCACTGATTTCAATATAAACATTTGCTCCTGAGTAATATGCTTTCAAAGAAATTTCGCCTTTTGGAGGTTTGCCTGACTTTTCCCTAGTTTTTTTGTCTTCAATACCATGGTCAATGCTATTCCTAAGGATATGCATTATAGGGTCAGAAAGGTTTTCTATGATTGATTTATCCAATTCGGTTTCGGTTCCTTTTGTGTTAAAAATAATTTCTTTCCCTAATTCAGCAGACAGATCCCTTACCATTCGTTGGAATCTTGTAACAATGCTTTGTAGAGGGACAAGTGACAAGTCAAATGCATTATCCCTCAATCGGCTTGTGAGTTTTTGAATGTTTTCGGAGATTATTTCAAGCCCTTGAATTTGATGTTCTTCTGTAAACAGTTTAAGCCTGGCTTGTGTTGTCACCAGTTCACTCACAATATTCATTAGATCGTCAACTTTATCGGCTGATATTCGTAAGCTTTGAATAGAATCTTTTTTCTCCTTTCCTTTATTATTTTTTTTATCAATAACAGAAATTTCTTCGTCAATTTCTTCATTTTCCTTTTCTTCCAATAATGTATTTACTGAAGGTTGCTCTTCATCATTTTTATCTTGTTCTGTTAATTCATTTTCATTACTTTCTTCATTATTAATAAGACTTTGTAGTTTGGCTATAGCGGAATGGCTGTGGCCTTCTAACATTTTTTCCGCTTTTTCGAAGAAATTTTCATTATCAAATAGATTATCTTTAGATAACATTTGAATGTTAAGTTCTGAATCGTCTTCTACAAAGATGAATATATCGGATATGGCTTCTTTTTGTACTGGAGCTGCTAATATAATGTGCCATCCTATAAATAATTCATCGACTTTCAGGTCATTTAAATTGGGAATATTATTTACAAAAGAATATACTTTTGATGTACCTAGGTTGCAAAGTTCTTCGATCAATAATAGAGGATTTGTTCCATTTTGTAATACTTCTTTATGAGGTGCGAAAAAAATATAGTATGTGTTGAATAGGTTTTGCGTTTGATTTATGTCTTCTGTTTTTTTCTTTGAAGAATTTTTAATTTTATTTTTTTCCGTTTCTTTTTGATTGATTGGTGCATCAAGGTCCTTGGTAATCCTGTCAATTAAATTTTCACAATAATTATCATCATTTTCTTCCTCGTTTTCCTCATCAGTCAAAAGTTTTTTGAAATAGTCAATGCATTCAAGGGTTATGTTTAACAATTTATTTGAAATTTTCTTTTTCTTATTTCTGATTAGATCATAAGCATTTTCCAATTCATGCGTTATGTCTCTTATTTTTTCAAACCCAAACATAGCAGCACCACCTTTGAGTGTGTGCATAGAGCGAAAGACTTCTTCTATAACCTCATTTTTTTCAGGATTTTCTTCGAGTTTAAGTATTGCTTCTTCGAGTGCAGCAATGATCTCCGAAGCTTCTTCAATATATTTTTGTTTGAATTCTTCCATAATAATAGATAAGTTTAGCGAATAAGTTTATTTAAGACATTAATTAAGTTCTCAGGCTGAAATGGTTTGACCATCCACCCTGTAGCTCCAGCATTTTTTGCCTCGGTTTTTTTTTCATTGCTTGTTTCGGTTGTCAGAAATACGATGGGGATATGTTTGTAATGGGATGTTTGCCTGATTTCTTTTATCAGCGTGATCCCATCCATTTCGGGCATGTGTAAATCTGTAATTACAAGGTTGATGTGTTTTCCATTCAGGTGTTTTAATGCATCTTTTCCATTAATGCCTATAAGCACCCGGTATCCTTCTTTTTGTAGTATAAAACTTACTACTTCACGAATACTTTTGGAATCATCAACTACTAGTATTGTTTTATTCATTATTATATTGTTTTAATATATATAGTAAATCAGAAATTTTCAGTAATTGTTTAGTTACTTCATTAATCTGAATATTTATATTGATTTGAATTTTTTCTTTTTTTGCTTTTTCTGACATTGCAATAAGGAGTTGTATAAATGCTATATCTATGTAAATTTCTTCTTGTGAGCTGATGTTTATATGATATTGTTTATCTAAACTTTTACATAATTGGCTTTTAAATTCGTCTAATGGCTGATGGATCGTCATTTCTTTTTGAAGGAAAAATGAAGATGTATTGTTTTGATCATCAGATTTATATTCTATGTTTAAATTATTTGTTGACATATTTTTTAGTTTTAATCTTCAAAAAGTATATCTCCGCTAGGTACAAGTTCTGCCGGGAGGTTTGAAGGAGAAAGATTTTTTCTTATACAATCAAAATTTTCTTTTCCTTTGCAATAATTCTCAATTAATCCTCTTAGCACAGGGTCTTTTGAGTTTTGGAACTTTTTAGTGAATTTGCATTTGTTAAATTCAGGACACATAGTTTTTTTGTTAAATTTTAAAAATATGATATTCTTTTCTACAAAGTTACTTGATCTAAGCCCCTAAAGTCAAAAGCATTAATACTGATTTTTAAATTCAGTATTATATAGGGAAGGAAATGTTAAAAGATGTATTGAAATTGCTTAAAATACTAATGTTTTAAATCACCAATATCTGGTGATTTATGTTATTTTGTTTGTTTGCCTGATTTATAAGAATCTTATTATGATAAGGGTTTCTATGGTAAAATATGGATACATCAAACAGCAACGGTCATAGATTTTTATACATTTAAGACGAACGGATATGCTTACAAAATTGAATCCTCCAAGTTGAAAGTTTAATGTCAATCTGATGGTTAACTGATTTTTACAAGATTATTTCTAATGGCATAAGCTAATAATCCGGCTGTATTTTTAGCTCGTGTTTTCATGTTTAGATTAGCACGGTGGGTTGTAACTGTTCGGAGGCTTATAAATAGTTTATCGGCTATTTCTTTATTACTTAAACCATCGGCTATTAATTGTAATATTTCAATTTCTCTTTTTGTAAGGTGGTTGGGATTGTATATGTCATGTTTTTGTGTATACTTTTTTGTCAAGTATGGGATTAATTCTTCTGAAAAATGTTGCTTTTCCTGTGCAATTTTTTGTAACGTATATTCAAGTTCTTCTTTCCCTATATTTTTAAGCATAAAACTTTTTGCACCTGCTTCGAGCATGTCTTCGAGGTATTCTTCTTTGCCAAACATAGACAGCGCAATAACTTTTATATTTGGATTTTTTTCTAACGCTTTTTTTGTGGTTTTAATGCCGTCCATCTTTGGCATTTTAATATCCATTAAAACAATATCAGGGATTGATTGATTCATCATATCAAGAAATTCAATACCATTGGAAGCTTCTCCTATAACTTGCATATCTTTAAATCTGTTTATAGTAACTTTTAATCCTTTTCGAAAAAATTCATGGTCGTCTACTATAAAAATGTTTAACATGTTAACTTTATTGAGAGTTTTTATTATAATATTTACAAAAATACTAAAAAAACATATTAATTATTTAAATTTCAGGATATAATTCTAATTTTACTTTTAAAACCTTGTCCAGGTTTGCTCTTTATATTTATATCTCCCTTTAACAGTTTTATTCTGCTTATAATGTTTTGTATCCCAAGTCCTTTCCCACCAATGATGTGGTTTTCAACATCAAATCCTATCCCATTGTCTTCATATATGATAGTTAATTGATTTTCATTGTCAATAAATAATATTTTAAGAATGGTTGCATTGGAATGTTTTAATGTATTGTTTATGAGTTCAATAATGATTCTGTAGAGTGTTAATTCAATTTTTTGTTCGTATTGTTTTCCTGGTTTATTTGATGACAGTTCAATATTTATTTTATTGACGATTTGTAAATGTTCACAAAATGTATTAATGGCTTTATAAAGGCCATAGTTTACAAGAATGTTTGGCATCAGTTGGTTTGAAATAGAGCGTGTATTAGAGATTGCTTGATTCGTCATTTTTATTAGATATTCAACAAGTTCTTTTTTTTGATTTGTTGGCTCATCATTTGTTATTTCGTCTACATAGAATTTTATTCCGGATAAAAAAGGGCCAAGTTCATCATGTAAATTTTCTGCGAATGTTTTGCGTTCTCTTTCTTGTGTTTCGATGACAGCATTTAAAATTTTTTGTTCTGTTTCTTTTTGAGCTGTAATGTCTTTTGCAATTATAATAAAATATTTTGTATTGTCTTTTCGCTTCATGATTATTTCCTGGTCATTATTTTTTTTGACTTTAAATAATTTATCTATCATATTTGATACGGCATCCAGGTGTTGTTCTGCAATAATATCCATGATTTTTTTTTCTATGAGTTCGCCATGTTTATATTGTAATGTTTTATGTGCAGCCGGATTGGCAAATGTGCACCTGCCATCTTCAAAGGTAAAAATGATATTGGGAGACGAATTCACCAGTATTCTGTATTTTTGTTCGCTTATTTTTAAAGCTTTTTTTGTTTTGTGTAGTTCTGTCAGGTCAACAATTATTCCTCTAATCCCTACTTTTGTATTTTCTTTGTATATGAATTTTGTATGAAATAATACCGGAAAAATGGTGCCGTCTTTTTTCTTCATTTTATGTTCTACCGGCCCTATTTCAACCCCGTTTATTTTTTGTTGATAATTATATTGTACCCGGTCATGTTCAATATCGGCAAACATGTCCATACCAGAGATTCCAGTGGACAAGTCATCCTGGTTGTATCCGAATAATTGAAAGGCTTTTTGATTTGCATATGTGATAATGAAGTTTATGTCTGTCTCAAACACAGCATCGGGAAGCATTTCAGAGAGGTTCCTGAATTTTTTTTCTGATTCAATAAGCACTTTTTGGGCTATTGATTTTTTCCTGGCAAATGTCAGGTCATCGGCAATCTCTTGTAAAAGATTCTGTTCATCCATAGTGATTCCTTTTTCTTTATCGATTGCAACGATAATAATACCAACCGGTTGGTTGTCCTGTATCATTGGGACAAAAACTAAGGAGTAGAGGCAATGTGTTTCTGTGGAATAAATGCATTCATTCGATTCTTTTTTGGTTGTGATAGTCGTTATTTTTCCTGAACGTATTGTGTTTTTAATACAGTCTGGTGCGTTGCCATCTCCATTTTTATTTACGTGCCAATTTTTGGTGATGAGCTGTTTCCCTGATTGCACAAAATGTTCGATTTGCTTTTCATTTATTAGTCCAATTGTGCATGAAACATACAACCTTGCTTCGATAAGTATATCGCATGCTTTTTGCATGAATGTTTTAATTTCTGATTCTTGTATAATCATCTGGTTGATATCGCGGATGGTATACAATAATGAATTTAAATGCCGGATATGCTGTTTGTTTTTTCTTTCTTCTGTTATATCTCTAAAGCTCCAAACACGTACCTGTTCGTTTTTTTGTTTATTCAAGGGAGCAGAAAACCTTTCAAAGACTCGTCCGTCTTTAAATTCTACATGGTCTAAATGAATGTCTGTTGATTCATAAAGTTTTTGTAGTTTGTTGAAAAAAAACTCAGGGTCTTTTAATTGGCCCCATACTATATTTTTTATTTTTTCCCTGCTTTTTGTCTGAATGATTTCAGGTGGTACGTTCCACATTTCAGAAAATTTTGTATTGGCATAAGAGAAGGTGCCATTTATATTGCCTACTAATATACCATCTTGCGTGGTTTCTAAAACGGCCTCCATTAATTGCTGACTGGATTTGATTTTTTTTTCGGCTTTGATGCGTTTTTTTTCTGATAATGATGATTGACGTGTGATATAGGATAAAACGATGATAATAATTGCCATCACCAATCCAAATATCCATGTTACCCGTGCTTTTATAGCGCTCAGTTCCGTTTCAATATCTTTGATATACATTCCTGTACCCACAACCCAATCCCAGGGTTCAAATTTTTTCACATAAGATATTTTTGGTAAAATATGTTTTTTCCTGTCTCTCCATTGCCATTCATATTGTACAAATCCTTCACCATCGTCTTTGACTTCGGCAATCATGTCCATAAATACATTTTTACCTGAAGGGTCTTTATAATTGCTAAGATTTTTGCCTTCAAGTTCACTTTTGTAAGGGTGAACAATCATTACCGGCTTCATGTCATTGATCCAGATGTAATCTTTATTCTCTTTTCCATACCTGCAATTTCGTATATGGTCTGCTGCCATTGACTTTGCTTGTTCTGTAGTTAACATGCCATCCAGTGTTTTTTTGTGATAATATTGCATATGGCTCATTATCATATCTATAGTGTTTTTTAGCATTTCTTTTTTCTTGTTGATAAAGACTTGTTCTAATCTGGGGATTAGATACAGATAGGTAACACCGGCAAAAAGAATGAATGTTAAAAAAGCGAGTGCACCTGTTTTAATAGCCAATGAACCCCAAATTTTTATTTTGAATAATGAAGAGAGCTTTCGGGAGATTGTTGAAGCCATATATTGTTTTTTTGTTTATAAATATAAAATTAACATATATTTTTATAAATAAAGAAAGGAAGGGGAGAGTTTTGAAACTCAGATTATTGAATCATAAAAAAAAGCGATACAACCGGGGTCATATCGCTTTTTTATTGGTGTGTATGCTATACAACCCTGCAAAGCATTAAAGTCTGTCAATGCAATTGAGTGATTCAAAGATGTCTTTGACTTTGTTGACCATTTCTTGTTCGCCTGCTCTGAGCCAAGCTCTTGGGTCGTATTTCTTTTTATTGGGTTTGTCTTCACCTTCGGGGTTTCCGATTTGTCCCTGGAGATAGTCATGGTTTTTTTGCTCGTACATACGAACACCATTCCAGTATGCCCATTGGGTATCGGTGTCAATGTTCATTTTGATGACACCGTAGCTGATGGCATTTCTGATATCTTCGAGGCTTGACCCTGATCCGCCGTGGAATACAAAGTTAACAGGATTGTCTGATGTGTTGTATTGTTCTTTGATGTATTCCTGTGAGTGTTTTAAAATTTCTGGTTTTAATTGAACGTTTCCGGGTTTGTAAACACCGTGTACATTTCCAAAAGCGGCAGCAATGGTAAAGTTGTCGCTGATTTTAGATAATGCTTCATATGCTTTTGCTACTTCTTCGGGTTGTGTGTACAATGATGCATTGTCCACATGTGTGTTGTCAACTCCGTCTTCTTCTCCGCCGGTAACACCCAGTTCAATTTCAAGGAACATATCAATCTTACTCATGCGTTCAAGATATTTTTCACAAATAGCGATGTTTTCTTCCAGTGTTTCTTCCGAAAGATCAAGCATGTGTGAGCTGAATAACGGTTTACCGGTTTCTTTAAAATGTTTTTCGCCGGCTTCGAGCATGCCATCTATCCATGGTAATAATTTTTTGGCTGCATGGTCGGTATGAAGTATGACCGGGACACCGTATAATTCTGCCATTTTATGAACATGTTCAGCGCCAGATACTGCGCCGGCAATGGTTGCCTTCATGTTTTCATTGGGAGCACCTTTGCCTGCAAAAAACTGAGCACCGCCATTCGAAAACTGGATCATAACCGGTGAGTTGACTTCTTTTGCTGCTTCAAGCACTGCATTGACAGAGTTTGTTCCGACTACATTGACTCCTGGTATAGCAAAATTGTTATCTTTTGCTATTTTTAATACTGTTTTTAAATCATTGCCTGATATTACACCAGGTTTAACTTTATCAAGAATTTTTTCCTGCATTTTATTACAAAATTTTGTTATACATTAATTTGGTTTAGGTGCAAAAGTAATAATTTATCTTAATGATCGGGTTAAGATCAGGTTTATTTTATGTTAAATCCGAGCGTTTATTCTATCGTTTTTGCTGATTTTGTTGCGTTTGCGACGTTGGATTGATGAATTGAGTGTGATCAGGGGAGTACAAACACATAACAGATTAGAACGGATAGCCAATACCTATGTTAATATTATAATCATTTGTTCCGATTTTTTTACGGTTAAATATCCATCGTTTAGCTTTGTTCTCAGGATATCTTGTTTTTAAACCGAAATCAATCCTGAATATAAAAAAGGAGAAATCAAATCGAGTACCTATACCACTACCTATGGCAATGTCTTTATAAAAGTCATTGAATTTGAAAAGAGCTCCTTTACGCTCATCTGAGCGGTTTATGGCCCATATATTCCCCATGTCAAGGAATAATGCTCCTTCAATCACCCAAAATAAATCGAAGCGGTATTCTAAATTTGCTTCAAGTTTGATGTCTCCAAGATTGTTAGGAAATGGATAAAAAACTTCTTCCTGATATGAACCCGGGCCTAATGAACGTACCTGCCATGCTCTTATACTATTTGCCCCCCCCGAAAAGTATTTTTTTTCAAAAGGCATTGCCATCGAATTGTTATATGGATATCCTGCACCGGCAAAAAAACGGTATACCAATTTATCCGATTCATTTAAAATCTGATAATAGCGGAAATCAATATTGCTTTTAATATACTGTGAATAAGGATTGCCAAATAAATGATATGCACCGCTTTGTTTAGATACATTGAAAAGATGGTATACTCCTGTAAGGATATTGCCGGCCGGCTCAACATTATAGCGCACAAAAATGAAGTCTTTGCTTCGATTCATTGACTGATTGTTATAAATAACAGAATAGTTGGTGACTGCTATGGTATGCTCTTCATAACTTTCTTTAAGATATGGGTTGCGATTGATTTGTTTACGAAATTGTGAAGTGCTTTCCAATAATTTAACTAGGTTAAGTTCCAGGGGATTGATTAAATGTGTAAGGTGTTTGTTCCCTTTCCAACGATAGCCATATGACACATTGCTTATCCGCCTGGTATAATCAGGCCTTTTTTGATAATTATAAGATATTGATAAGGAAGTCAGCGGGTTGTGTTTTTTTACAAAGTTTTCTCCTTTCAGCGGAAGTAGAAAACGGGGAATCCTCAATCGAGCTTCGGAACCAAATTCTGTGGTATTGTCAAGGTTTGAAATAGAACGTTTTTTAATGAATTCTATACCTCCTTTTATGCTTAAATCGAATATTTCGGCACTTCGGAATAAATTTTTGTGCTGGTATGTAAAATTTCCTCCAAACCCTATATCACCTGATGAATTGGTGCCTTCCACTTCAACTGTGTATGATTGGGACTTTGTCGGTGTTAACCTGATGAAGCAGTTTAATTCTCTGAGGTGTGTTAGCGTTGAGTCAGGTATTTTTTCAAATTCAATATTAACAATATTTATGATTCGTAATGAAGATAGATGAGAATGTGTTTCCTGTACATCTTCACTATCATAGAAATCACCTTTTTTTATATAAATGGATTGTGTGAGCATTTTGGGCTTCACCTTTGATTCATTGTGATATGAAAAGTGAATGTTTCCATAGTTAACAGTATCCATTGTGCTATAAAGGAGGTCCCTGTTTTTCATGATAGTTTGTTTATTGTAATCGGTTACAACATATATATTTCTTATTTTGTATTTCGGATGTACTGTGGTGATGGTTGTGTCAGCCTTTTTTTCTTTGTGTTTTTCTACTTTAATTGTTACAGAAGCTTTTTTTTCTCTGGCGTTGGTATCAGCAATAAATGAAATATAGTCTTTTGAAAAATCATAATATCCTTTTGTTTTAAGATGATTGGTTATTCTCATGCGCTCTCTGTCAAGCAGGTTTAAATTAAACATTATTCCCTGTTGTATCAACGAATTCGATGTGTCGTTTAAAATCAAAGATTTCAGATGAGGTGCTTCTATTTGGTATTTTATATTGCTAATGGTGTAGGGTTGATTAGGTTTGATATTGTAAACTACTGTTGCTTTTTGGCCTTTTATCTTTACAGTATCAGTCACCTGGGAATTTCTGTATCCTTTGTTGATTAAATATAAGGATAATTGTTCTTTTGACTGACGTGTGAGGTGTTCTTTAAAAATAATCGGAGGCTCACCATTTTTGCGAAGAAAGTTATTGATCCAATTGTCTTTGCCTTTTTTCGAAAGACTATACATGCCCAAAGGCATTTTTAATCCCAGGATTCTTCTGTTGGGCTTTTGCCTGAGGTAATTTTTAAGTTCATCTTTATCTAAATCATTATTGTGTATTTTTATTTTTACTTTTGATAATAAATACTCGTTTTCTTCAATATATTTTGTGATATTGCATGAATTGAGAAAGATTAAAATAAAAAAAATGAATAAATGTACAAGTTTATATTTTTGGAAATCTTTTATGGAATAAAACACCAAATTATTATATTTAAAGTATTGAATTTTCAATTTACAAAAGTAATGAATTTGGTTCATAATGTTAACTAACTTTATTGCGCTTGTCACAAAATGTTTCATAAGGCCGTCTTCATTTTACATGTCTTTAATACAGAGACTGCTTGGTATGTTTTTAATTTAAACAATACTATATGATCAGTAAAAATAAAATAAAAGAACTTAAAAAATTACATGTTAAAAAACACCGGAACTCCTCTAAATATTTTATAGTAGAGGGAGAAAAAATTGTTAGCGAATTATTGGAAGAGCGGTTTCAAAATTCGTCGTTTCGATATCAAGTACATGCAATATACGGAATAAAGGATTGGCTTGAACAACTGCCTCCGTATTTAATCAGTGGGGTTGATGTCGTGGAGGATGTTGATTATCAGCAATTAAAGCAGATCACTACGCTAAAAAATCCTAATAATGTATTGGCTGTGGTTGAAATGCCTGAGATGAATGATGCTATTGACAATGTCAATAACGGTTTTTCATTGATTTTAGACAATATCCAGGATCCGGGGAACCTGGGGACTATTATCAGAACAGCAGACTGGTTTGGAGTAGATTCTATATTTTGTTCGCTTGATACGGTGGACATGTATAATACTAAGGTCATTCAATCTGCAATGGGGTCTGTTTTCAGGGTAAATGTGGTGTATTGTGATCTGCAACGTTTGTTGAATGATGTTCAAAAGACATCCGGTGCAATAATATATGGTACATTCTTAAAGGGAAAGAGTATTTATGATACTCAATTGAAGCAACATAATGGTTATGTAGTTTTAGGGAATGAGTCGAAGGGAATCAATAAAGCGCTTGTTTCATTAGTTGATGAACCTTTGTTTATTCCAAAATTCAATTCCAGTTCTTTTTCTGCTGAGTCGCTTAATATATCTATAGCTGCAGGCATTGTATGCTCGGAATTCAAACGAAGAGGGGAATGATTTGTTGAGTAGTTTATTTGTTGAGTAAGTTAATTGAGTTGATTGAGTAATTGAGTAGAATGAGTGCTTAACCCGAAAAATTCACCACAAAACGACAGGAATCAACATAAAAAAACATTCACCATTCAACTTAGCTCTCAGCTCTTAGCACCCGGCATTGTTTTCAATGATTTTTAAAATTACTTCAACTGCTTTTTTCATTCCGGGGACCGAAACGTATTCATATCTGCTGTGAAAATTATATCCTCCTGTGAAAATATTAGGGCAGGGGAGCCCTTTAAATGAAAGTTTTGCCCCATCAGTACCACCCCTGATTGGTTTTATAATTGGTGTAATCCCAGCATCCTGCATTGATTTCTTGGCCAGTTCAACAATATGCATAACAGGGGCAATCTTTTCTTTCATGTTAAAGTATTGATCTTTTAATGTTACTTCTACCGATTTTTTACCATATTTTTTATTCATGAAGTTTGCAATTTCCTGCATGACAGTTTTTCGTTGTTCAAAAATTTTTCGATCATGGTCCCTGATGATATAATATAATGATGCTTTTTCTACATTGCCACTGCATTCCAATAAATGAAAATACCCTTCATATCCTTCCGTATACTCTGGTTTTTCGTTTTGTGGTAGCATGGCATTGAATTCCATTGCCAGCTGGTTTGCATTGATCATATATCCTTTTGCATATCCGGGATGGAAATTATAACCATGAAACCGAATTTCGGCTTCTGCGCCGTTGAAGGTTTCATATTCAAGTTCTCCCATTAATCCACCATCAACGGTATACGCAAAATCGGCATTGAACTTTTGGATATCAAAAAAATCTACTCCCCTTGCTATTTCTTCATCCGGTGTAAAACATATTTTTATTTCTCCATGCTTTATTTCAGGATGTTCTGTGAGGTATTCGACTGCCGTTAATATCTCGGCAATACCTGCTTTGTCATCAGCGCCTAACAATGTGGTGCCATCGGTAACAATAATTTTTTCGTTTTTATGCTTTTTCATCCATGGGAAATTATTCACCGGAATTGTAATGTTCTTTTCTTTGTTTAATACAATGTCTTGTCCATTATAGGAGTCAATAATTTTAGGGCGTATATTATCTGCTTTTACCTCTGACGAAGTATCAAGATGAGCTATGAACCCGATTACCGGGACCTGGTGTGTGATATTGGAAGGCAACGATGCCATCAGGTAACCATGCTCGTCAAGCTCTATTTTTTCAAGGCCAATGCTTTCCATTTCATTTTTTAGTTTTCTGGCAAGCTTCATTTGTCCTTCTGTACTTGGTACCGTTCCCGAGTTTTTATCTGATGCAGTTGGAATTTGAACGTATTCAATAAACCGGCTTATGATTTTTTCTTCTATGTTCATATATTTATTTTTTTATGACTCGAATTTTAGCGATATGCATTTTTAAGTTCATAAATTTATAAAAAAAATGAACTTTGGAAAAGTAGTTATATAATACAAAGACACTAATAAATCAACAAAAAAGTGATAAAAATTACTTTTTTGTTGATTTTTTGTTAATTTTATAGATTAATAGAATCATTGAAATATAAATAAAATACTGACTACTAATTGTTTGTGTTTTTTTGAGGATGGATTTTTTTACTTTCTTGTATCCATAAATTTAGTGATTTTACTATAAATTGTTTTGCAGAAGAATCATTGTCTGTACGTTATGATTCTTTTAATAAAAGGCATATAAAATATTGTGAAATAAAAATATAAAATACAAATACCTTGCCAATAGATGAATTTATTTAAAAATATATTTTTATTCAAAACCTTGAAACATTACTTCAATTATTACGTATGTAAAGTAAAAAGAGTTGAATCAATAAAATTAGATTAATGAAAAGCAGGGATTTATTGATATTAGTGATTGTATTTGTCCTGGGGATAACTTCTTGTGAAGAAACTGATGAGGAGAAGAAGTTTGGGCAGATGGATGATCAAAAAACAGCATTGTCAAGTGTCATCAACCTACCAGGTGCACAAGAACCAACAGACTTTTTGCAAATAAACGACGGGTTTTTGATCACAGGAGAAGGTGAAGATTCAAAAAGTTTTCTTATAAAAGTCAACAACAATTTACAAATTGAATGGCAACATTCTTATGATGTACAGATTTATTCCATTGCAAAAGTGAATGGTCAATATATCATTAGCGGGCAAAACAGTGATAAAAAGCCCTGGATAGGGAGTATAGATAAATATGGCGAGATTATTTGGAATACTGTCCCACCGATTAGTGGTTTAAAGGAAGGGAAGATCAATAAGATATTGAAAACATCAAATGGTTTTATAATTACCGGATGGAAAAACCATGGAGACAGCGATATTTATACCGAAGCGTTTGCTGCTAAAATAAATGCAACAGGGAAAATTGATTCAGGAAATGCCAATACCTGGGAACTTACAGTTAATAATAATACAAATTATAGCGAAGGACTGGACATTATTGAAGAATTCGGTTATTTTTATATATCGGGAACCAGCGCTGATGTCATAACAAAAGAAAGTGCATGGGTTTTAAAGGTAGGCCAAAATGGAGACGTAATAAAAACCAGACATTTTGATGATAATGCTACAACGTGTAGGCTCAATAGCCTAAAAAAGACTTCTGATGGAATTGTGGGAACCGGTGCATGGGGGAAGAATAATTTATGGATTGTTAAGTTATCTCCCGGACTTGAGCAAATAACAATAGATAAAAAATACAGATCAACCATCGGTTATCTTGCCGAAGGGAATGATATTATTATTCAAAATGACGATAAAATAACAATTGTTGGTTATGATTTAGGAAATATGCCAAATGGATGGATCATGAGTCTATCCGGGGATGATTTAAAATGGACAACCAATATCGGGCCTTACGAACAGTTGTTGGTTCTCAAATCGATTAGGCCTGCTAATAATAAACAGTATATTCTAAGCGGAACAATCAACAGCAAAACCGATGGTGAGAGTGATATCATCATTATCAGAACAGACGAACATGGTCAATGCTCAGGATGTTTTTGAAGTCCAAATGACTTAAAACAAAAATACAGGGCAACGCCCTGTAAAAATTGAAAAAAGTATTTTTTTGAGTTTTCTTATTTTAATTACATAAAAAAATAAACATATGGATAATATTTGGGAAGTAATGCTTGACAAACTTCAAACGTGGGTAATTGGTGAACTTCCGGGTTTATTGATAGCACTTGTTATCGGCTTTATTGCATTAAAAGTTATCGGTTTTTCTTTTAAAAAACTTAAAAAAACGTTGATCAAACGTGCCGGTAAATCACAAAAAACATCTCCGGTTGAAGCTGAAAAGAGGATCAACACCCTGATTGCCATAGCCCAAAGTGTCACGGTGATCATTATTTGGTCAATTCTTGTTATGATTTTCCTGAAAAAGTTTGGGGTGGATATAGGCCCTGTTTTGGCCGGTGCCGGGATTATTGGACTGGCTGTTGGCTTTGGTGCACAGGAACTGGTGAGGGACTTTATCTCTGGTTTTTTCCTTTTGCTTGAAAATCAAGTGCGGACAGGTGATGTTGCAATCATTAACGGAACAGGAGGTTTAGTTGAAAAAATTGAATTAAGAACTATTACACTGCGGGATTTTTCCGGAGTAGTCCATATATTTCAAAACGGAAAAATTAACAGCCTGTCGAACATGACCAAAGAATGGTCTGCTATGGTTTTTGACATGGGGGTGGCATACAAAGAAGACCCGGATACGGTTATTAAGGTTATGAAAGAAGTGGGTGATGAATTGTATGATGACCCTGATTTTAAAGAAAAAATCATTGAACCCATTGAAGTGTTTGGTGTGGATCAATTTGCCAATAGCGCGGTGATCATCAAAGCCAGGCTGAAAACACAGCCTATTCAACAATGGACAGTAGGGCGGGAATACAGGAAACGCCTTAAATATGCTTTTGACAAACTGAATATTGAAATCCCATTCCCACATACCACTGTTTACTGGGGCGATAAAATTAAACCATTGCAATTGGATGTGAATGATGAAATGCTGGATAAGATTGAAAATAAAAGTTAACCAATAAAAACAAACAAGTGACTGGCATAGTGGTAGTTGCATGGATTGCGTTTGGAATAACAGTATGTCGTCTTTGTATTGCTGTGATCAATGGTTTATCTCCACTGTATTTAAAAGAGAATACACTGAGCAGTACAAAGCATATATCTGTGCTTATCCCCGCAAGAAACGAAGAAAAGAATTTGCCCCGGTTGCTCGAAAGCCTTATGAACCAGTCATATCAAAATATTGAGATACTGGTTTTTGATGACCATTCAACCGATAAAACATCTGAAGTAGTTGAGTCCTATAGTCAACTAAATCCTAAAATTCAGTATATAAAAGGCACTGCATTGCCTGAAGGATGGATTGGGAAAAACCATGCATGCCATCAGCTTGCACAACATGCAAAGGGTGATATTTTTGTATTCATTGATGCAGATGTGTGGGTGACAGATAATTTGTTAGAAAGTGCAGCAACAAAACTCGAGTCAGAAAAACTGCAATTATTATCTATTTTCCCTGATCAGATGATGAAAACACCCGGTGAAACATTAACAGTCCCGCTACTTAATTGGGTTCTATTGAGTTTTTTGCCACTTGTTATCGTAAAAAAAATGAAAAACCCTGTGTTTTCAATAGCCATCGGACAATTTATGATGTTTGACGGACAATATTACAAAAAACATCAATGGCACCGGCAGGCCGCACATTCCATTGTAGAAGACCTTGCAATTGGTCGTTTGGTAAGAAAAAATGGGCTTAACACAGGCATTTATTTAAGCGATAGTAATATATTTTGCAGAATGTACACGGGTTTTAAAGAATCGTTATACGGATTTTCAAAAAATATCATCCAGGTATTGTTTGGTAGTTTGTTTACATTATTTTTGTCATTATTATATTTGGTTTTTGGAGGTATATTTGTTTTTTGGGCTATGCCTGTAGAATATACAATAGCTTATATTGGAATGGCCATAGTCATTAAGCTCATAACATCCATGCAAAGCCATCAGCCTGTATTTCAAAATATAATATTGCATCCATTTCAACTATTTAGCTTGCTGATTATTTCAGGGATGGCCATTATGAACAGGATAAAAAAACAAAATACATGGAAAGAAAGAAAAGTTGAATTTACTAAAACATAAATAAACGGGTAAAATGTTCAGTAAATATTTTATTATAATCATTGTTTTCAATTTAATGCATGTTTCTTTATCTGCCACTGATAAGTATAATTGTCAGATGCTGGAGGCATATGTGCATGAAGACATGGATTTGTGGGCTGATATGATTGTAAAATTGAAAGCCCATTACAAGAAAACAAAAGACAAAGAAGATCTGTTTGATGTGACATTTGCACAATACGGTTATATTGGATATTTAATTGATGCAGAGCGGTTTGATGAGGCGAAAAATATATTAAAGGAAGCTGAAGATAACATTGATATTTTAATTGAACACAAAACCTGTCCGTCCCGTGCAGAATCTATTAAAGCCGCATTATATGCCTATGAGATAGCGATGAATCCGGGCAAAACATTTTACCTGGGGCCTAAGACGCTGAATTTAATCAATAAAGCCATTGAAATGGATTCAACATGTCCTTATGGATGGGTTGAAAAAGGGAATGCATATTATCATATGCCCAAAATATTTGGCGGCGACTATAATGCTTCTGTTGTTTACTATAAGAAAGCCATCAGTTTATTTGAGAAAAAAACCAAAAGTATTGAATGCAATTGGTATTATATGAATACACTCATGTGGCTTGCAAAGAGCTATGAAAAACTTGAACGCTATAAAAAGCGCAATGAGGTGTTTAAAAAGATGCTAAAGATAGCCCCCGATTTTGACAGGCTGAGAAAATGGATGAACCGGGGTATGAATTCGCAGGAAAAGGATGATGCATACGGATGATTGGAGAGGCTGAAGAGCTTAAAAGCTCAAAGCCAACAGGGTATAACCTGTAAAGCAAACTCAACGACAAACCACATGCCCAACTCCTCAACAATTAAACGAATCAACGAATTACTCAATTAATTCTATCTGCTCAACTACTAAACTCTTCAACCATTCAACCCTCAATCAACTCAACGAATCAATACCAAATGAATCATTACACAAAAATCACTGCAGATTATATTTTTCCTATCAGTACCCCTCCGCTCAGGAATGGTGTCATAGTTTATGATCAATCGGGGGTGATTGAAAAGGTTGTAGCAGCTCATGATTTTAATGGCTCTTGGGACGAAGTTAAAAAATATCAAGGCATCATTGTGCCCGGCTTCATCAATTCACATACCCATTTAGAACTGTCGCATCTGAGAGGCAGTATTCCTGAAAAGCAGGGATTACCGCGTTTCATAAAACAGGTACAGGCACAAAGACTGCCAGTGTCATCAGAGGATTTTGCCGAATCAATGCAAGCAGCAGACGCAACAATGAAACAAAACGGAATTGTAGCTGCCGGTGATATTTCCAATGTTCTGGACAGCTTTTCTGTTAAGCAACACAGCCGTATTCATTATTATACTTTTTTTGAACGGTTTGGATTTGATCCGGATACTTCCAGGTATATTTTTAATGAAGTTGTTGAGCTAAAAGAAACGTGTGAAAGAGAATATAATTTGCCGGCCTCACCCTGTCCGCATGCTCCTTATTCTACAAGCACAGAATTGATTCGTTTAATATCTGATTATTGTGATCAGAATACATTAGCCTTTAGCATTCATAACCAGGAAAGCAATGAGGAAAACAGGATGTTCAGAAATAAATCCGGTTCATTGTATGATCAATTGCTCCAATTTGGTGTTTTATTTGATCATTGGCACGTACCGGGAATTAGTTCTTTACAAGCCATAGCAACGTTTTTGCCTGAAAAAGCCAATTGTCTGCTTGTCCATAACACATTTACAGACGAGCAAGATATCAAAGAAGTAACGGGCAGGAGAAATAATATTTACTGGGTTTTAGCACCCAATGCCAATCAATATATCGAAAATACACTTCCCCCTATTCAACTCCTGCGCAAACATCGTCAAACAATAGCAATTGGTACAGACAGTTATGCATCCAATCAATCCTTGTCAATCCTTGATGAATTAAAAACCATTCACAAGGCTTTTCCGGATATTCCATTGGATGAATTATTGTTATGGGCAACATTGAACGGAGCACGAGCACTGGGATACGAAAACAGAGGAGGCAGTTTTGAACCCGGGAAAACTCCCGGTATTAATTTGTTACAAGATGTTGATTTACAAACACTCATCCTTTCAGAGAAAAGTAAAGTCTGTGTGATTGTGTGAAATATTTCAGAAAAGTGAAAAGTGAATTATTAATGGTTAATGATGAATTGTGAATTATTAATTATTAATTGTTAATTGGAGTGTGGGCATGGGTTTGGGTGTGGTTATGCCT
>CAZJWE010000028.1:0-23723 GCA_964549265.1 uncultured Bacteroidales bacterium
CTAAATACTAAATACTGAATACTCAGGATATGGCTTCCACTAAATATGCAGTAAAGCCAAAACTTTATACTTTTTTTATACTGAACTCATAAATATTTAACCACTAAAATAAGGGTAGTACCAAATTAAAAATAATCTTGTGAATTCACAACCTTCACCTTCAATAATTTATCATATTGTAATGCCACCTGGCTTTCATAAACAAATATCACATAATCATTTTCTGTTTGCCAATGACTACCGCCAATAAACGCAGAATTTGTTATAGAATCACGATGCAAAACATATTGGTAATTATAAAAACCTTGTTTTAGTAACAACATCGCTTCATATTGTTTGTTGTCATAATTGTATGTCATTTTATTTTCATTATTGAAATTCCATAATGTAAGCCCCCCGTCAATATATAAATCCCCTTTTACTACCGGCGCATCATATGCCAAAGTAAAATGCACAAACACATAGTCAGATAACACCTCACTTTCTTCTTCATTTTCATATTGAACCACATATTTTCCATTAATATCCTCCTTATCTGTATACGATCTAAATGAGAGGTCATAATCAGGTTTCAAATAAAAATGGTGATGCTTTCCATCGTATTCAATGTTGTCTATATTTTCTGATGCATGATAAATATCCTTGCAATTAAAGTAACGAAACTCGTTTCCTCCATCAAACAAATTCTGCTTCTGATAATCATAAATGATTTTATTTTCTCTTATGTATTTAGGCTTCAATTCTTTTATGGCAGACCTCCAGATGTTATTCTTAGTGATTACCAATTGAATATCATTATACGGATTTGATATCTCACCGGGTACTCCGGAAATCTCAATATCTATTTCCTGCTTGGTATCCATGTATGCAACATTTACAGGCCTTTTAATATTTACATTGACATTTGTCACATTTTTCTGGACAAAAAAACGGCGTATCAATACAGGGTTGTCTGGAGAATCCAAATACACAATCACAGCATAATTACCGGACTTTTTAAAAACAGCATTTTCATTTGGTAGTTTAAGCGAATAATGGATATAGGAATGGGTGGTATTATCAGAATATTCATAATCGGTAATAAAATTCTCCTCAAATCCTTCGATATAATCATTATAAAAAAGATTCGAAGCAGTCCAGTCAACATTGCAATGCTGAATAGTATAATAATAATCTTCAGCATTGTTTCCGAGTTCGTCAAAACTCAGTAATAAATGATCCTGAGAATACAACGTCATTACCGGGTACGATAATGCATCGTCAACTTTGTAAAGCCTGGTTGTTTTAATGTTTTTTTTTATGACAGTGTCTTTATATACCTGCTGAGAAAGGAGATCAGGCATCCAGGAAACCAGGATGACCAGGCCAATACAATACATTATGTCCTTTTTTTTCAAAACGAAGGGAAAGGCAATAATTCTGTTCAATGCGTTGTTATTTAGAATCATTTGAATTATTATTTATGGGTTTATCAATCATTATTGCATAAGATATACCAAAAGTACTTTTTAAAATGGTTGAAATTAGCTAATTTTGTTTTTTTTTGAAAAAAAGCTAACACAATACATGAGCAAAGTTATAAAAATTCGCAAAGGTTTAACTATTCCATTAAAAGGAGTGCCTCAACCTCCTGTTAAGCGCACAGACTATGCTCCGACATATGCCGTAAAACCCACAGCGTTTCACGGAACAAGGCCCAAACCCCTAATAAAGAAAGGAGACAATGTAAAAGCCGGAACAGCATTATTATTTGACAAAAACAATCCTGAAATCCTTTTCACTTCACCTGTGAGTGGCACTATAGAATCCATTCAGCGCGGCGAACGAAGAATCATTGAAGAAGTAGTGATCATCCCTGATAAAAAACAGATATATGAATCTTTTTCTAAAGGAGACCCCGCAACACTCGGAAAAGAAAAAATCATAGAAACCCTGCTCAAAAGCGGTTTATGGATTTCTATCAGACAGCGGCCATTTAACGTTGTAGCCAACCCCGACATTCAACCCTCAGCCATTTTTATTTCAGGTTTCGACACCTCTCCTCTGGCACCTGACATGAACCAGTTGATTGATGATAAAGAGGCATTTAACACGGGTATTCTGGCAATCAACCAACTCACAAAAGGAGATGTACATTTGTCGCTGAACGCAGAATCACCCCGTTCCGAAATATTTGAACAAGCACCCCATGTCAAACTACATTTTTTCAAAGGGCCTCACCCTGCTGGAAATGTAGGAATTCAAATGCATCATGTCAATCCTTTAATAAAAGGTGAGACAATATGGACAATTCACCCTCAGCATGTAGTAATGATCGGGCGTTTGTTCCAACACGGAATAATTGATACATCCAAAACAATTGCTTTAACAGGTTCGGAAATTAAAAATCCCGGATATTACAAAGTCATCAGTGGTACTTCAATAGAACCACTGATTGAAGGCAATCTTGTTGACGGTGATCAACGGTTTATTTCCGGAAATGTATTAACAGGTGAAAAAATATACAAAAGAGGACATCTGGGATTTTTTGACACCCAGTTCACAGTCATCCCCGAAGGCAGGCATAAAAAATTTCTTGGATGGATGGCACCGGGAATAAAAAAATACAGTGCTTCAGGCGCTTTTTTATCAAGGCTGTTTACAAAACAGGCTTACCGGATGGATACCAATTTGCACGGAGGCCGGCGTGCGTTCGTGGTCAGTGGTGAATACGAAAAGGTATTGCCCATGGATATTTATCCGGTGCATTTATTAAAAGCAATTTTGATCAATGATATTGACCTGATGGATCACCTCGGAATACATGAAGTGGTAGAAGAAGACCTCGCTTTATGCGAATACATTTGCACCTCAAAAACCGAAGTGCAGCAGATATTACGCGACGGCATCAACGTAATGATAAAAGAAAATGCATAAATGATTAATGCACTCAAAAAATATAGTGAAAAAATAAAGCCCGCATTTCAAAAGGGAGGCAAATATGAGCGATTCAACAAATCATTTGAAGCCTTTGAAACGCTCCTTTTTGTGCAGGACAAGGTAACTCAAAAAGGATCGCACATCAGGGACCCTATTGACATGAAACGGACAATGATCATTGTTGTCATTGCACTTATCCCCCCGTTGTTATTCGGATGCTGGAATACAGGCCATCAATATGTCTTAGCAACAGGACAGAATTTTAATTTTTTCGATGCATTTGGATTTGGGTTTCTAAAAATACTTCCTATCCTGGCCGTGAGTTATACAACCGGACTGTTCATTGAATTTTTATTTTCAGAGATACGAGGACATGTTGTGAGCGAAGGTTTTTTTGTCAGCGGCATATTAATCGCGCTCATTATGCCGGTCAATGTGCCCTTATGGATGGTCGCTGTATCTACTGCTTTTGCAGTTATTTTCGGAAAAGAAATATTTGGCGGTACCGGGATGAACATATGGAACCCGGCATTACTGACAAGAGCATTCCTCTTTTTGGCATATCCGGCATTCATGTCGGGCGACAAAGTATGGATAGCAGGGATTCTTAAAGGGGAACAGATTGATGCATTCAGCGGGGCAACTCCATTAGGACAGGTAGCTGAAGGAAGCACACAGATAGTAAATGGATTGGGACAGGAATATTCATTTTTTGACATGTTTTTAGGAACGATTCCCGGTTCCATTGGCGAAACATCCACACTGGCCATCCTGATCGGGGCTGTCATTCTTTTATACACCGGAATTGCCAGTTGGCGCATTATTGTGTCTGTCGTTTTAGGCGGATTGTCTATGGGGCTTATATTGAATGCTGTTGCAGTCAACCCCTTTATGGCATTGCCTGCACATTATCACTTGGTACTGGGCGGATTTGCTTTTGGCGCCGTGTATATGGCTACAGACCCTGTCTCTGCGTCTCAAACCAACAAAGGAAAATGGATATATGGATTCCTTGTCGGGTTCATGTCTATACTCATACGGGTACTTAACCCAGCATACCCCGAAGGAGTCATGCTGGCCATTTTATTGATGAATACATTTGCACCATTGATTGACCATTATGTCATTCAGGCCAACATTCGCAGGCGGATGAAACGAGCCATATATAAACCCAAAAATATTTAAATGAAGCGATTCAGCAATACATATATTTTTTCGTTTACTGCCATTATGGTGTTGATTGTGGCATCATTACTCTCAATCATCTCAATACAACTCAAACCTTTACAGGTTAAGAACATTGAGAACAGGAAAAAAAGAGATATACTGGCTTCACTGCATATCAATACCACCACTGAAAGCGCCAACAAACAATTCAACCTGTATATCACCGGAAGCCTTGTTGTGAATACACAAGGAAAAATCATACAAGGAGTTGATGCATTTGATATCAATTTAAAAAAAGCATTAACAGGAGATGACGAGCCAAAACAACTCCCTGTATTCACCGGAACGGCAAAAGACATGACACGTGTATATGTATTCCCCCTGTACGGTAAAGGCTTGTGGGGTGATGTATATGGATACATCGCTCTCAAAAGCGATTTAACAACCATTTACGGAATTAACTTTGGACATGAAGAGGAAACACCGGGGTTGGGATCACAAATAAGTGACCAGGATTTTCAATCAAGATTTGTTGGAAAAAAAATTTTTTCAAATACTACATTTAATCCGGTACAAATCGTACAACAAAATGTACAAGCCAATGAAGCACATAGAGTCAACGGCATTTCAGGCGCCACCAAAACGTGTGATGGCGTTGAATATATGATTGAAGACTGTTTGTCTCTTTATTTGAATTTCATTAAAAAAACTCAAAAATCAGAAGGTATGTAAAAAAACCTTTACCATCTACAACACGCAACCTCAAAACTCATAACCGCTTAAAAACTTTACGGACTTTTTAACTAAACATAAACAATGAAGACAGGAGAACCTTTATTTTCTGCGCGAAACATAAAACTGCTCACAACTCCTCTGAATGAACAGAATCCGATTACTGTTCAGACACTGGGGATTTGTTCGGCGTTGGCCATTACAGTAAAGCTGGAACCTTCTGTAGTCATGACCTTATCAGTTATGGTTGTAATGGGGGTTGCCAATATCACAATATCGCTTTTACGGAACATCATACCATCCAGAATCCGGATCATTGTGATGCTGACCATTATTTCATCATTGGTGATCATTGTGGATGAAACATTAAAAGCTTACGCCTATGATGTAAGCGAACAGTTGTCTATCTTTGTGGGGCTGATCATTACCAACTGTATTATTATGGGGAGGCTTGAGTCATTTGCTTCGTCCAATAAAATATGGCCTTCATTTCTGGATGGCATAGGCAATGCTGCCGGCTATGGACTTATCCTGATCGTCGTGGGATTTGTGAGGGAATTATTCGGAGCCGGTGAGATATACGGTTATCCGGTGTTTGAAAAACTGGGCATCTACAATACCGGGTATGCCGATAATAAATTAATGATCCTCCCTCCTATGGCTTTGATCACTGTGGGTGTGATCATCTGGGTTCAACGCTATTATAACAGGAAGCTGATAGAATCTGAATAAATAAAGTAATAAACATGGAAAAATTAATAGACATATTTGTCCGTGCCGTATTTGTCGATAATATGATTTTTGCCTATTTTCTGGGCATGTGTTCATATCTGGCTGTCTCCAAAACCGTAAAGACATCCATAGGCCTCGGGCTTGCAGTCATTTTTGTATTGGGTATTACGGTCCCGATGAATTATCTCATTGAAAACTATTTATTAAAACCCGGGGCTTTGCAATGGATTGATCCCAACCTAGCCAATATTGACCTGAGTTTTCTGAGTTTCATCATTTTCATTGCTGTCATTGCAAGCATGGTGCAACTGGTAGAAATGGTCATTGAACGGTTTTTTCCGGCTTTATATTCATCCCTGGGTATTTTTCTTCCATTGATTGCGGTGAATTGTGCCATTTTAGGCGGGACTTTATTCATGCAGGAACGGAATTACAATACTATCACTGAAGCTACGGTCTTTGGTCTTGGAGCAGGCGCAGGCTGGTTGTTAGCCATCACAGGCATTGCCGCAGTAAGGGAAAAAATCAGGTACTCAAACATTCCTGCTCCCTTAAGGGGTTTGGGCATTTCTTTCATCATAACCGGTCTGATGGGTATTGCCTTTATGGCATTCAGTGGGATTGAATTGTAAATGAACTTAAAAATATTCTATACATGATCAATTATTTAATATATACTAACTATTTTTTGTTATTCCTGGTTCAGTATGCGTTCAAATCCAATAATTCAGTCACAAAACACTAATCAAAAACAATGCACGACTTAATCATATACACCATACTAGATAATAAAGCCTTCGAAATAGTCCTGTTGAGCATTTTGGTGTTTGCTTTTGTGCTGCTCATCCTGATATTGTTATTACTATATGCTAAAAAACGGTTGGTTCCGCAAGGTGATGTCACATTGGATGTTAATGGCAAACAATATAAGGTTGAACCTGGCAATACATTATTATATTCATTATACAATGCTGGGATTTATCTTCCTTCTGCCTGCGCAGGCGCCGGTACATGCGGAATGTGTAAATGCCGGGTATTAGAAGGCGGGGGCAGCATATTGCCTACAGAAACAGGCTTTTTCACCAGGAGGGAACAACAGGAATACTGGCGACTGGGTTGTCAGGTAAAAGTGCGGCGTGACATGAAGATTGAAGTGCCTGAAGAGATTCTGGATATAAAAAAATGGGAAGGCACTGTTGTATCCAATAAAAACGTGGCCAGCTTTATTAAAGAATTGATCATTGAGCTGCCCAAAGGAGAACCTCTCCAATTTAGTCCAGGTGGATATATCCAGTTGAATGTCCCTAAAATATCCGTTGATTTTGCAAATGACGTTGAGGTTGACCATGCATTTCAGGATGAATGGGACAAGTATAATTTATGGTCATTGAAAATGAAAAATCCAGAACCCACCTTCAGGGCATACTCAATGGCTAATCATCCGGCAGAAGGAAATCTCGTCATGCTCAATGTCCGCATACAAACACCACCGTGGGACAGGCATAAAAATAAATTTAAAAAAGTGAATCCTGGCATTTGTTCTTCCTATATTTTTTCTTTGAAAAAAGGGGACAAAGTCACTTTCTCAGGCCCCTATGGCAATTTTGTCATCAAAGACTCCAACCGAGAAATGGTTTATATTGGTGGAGGCGCCGGCATGGCTCCTTTACGCTCACATTTGTTCCACTTGTTTCATACCCAAAAAACAAAACGGAAAGTATCTTATTGGTATGGGGCACGCTCTAAAAAAGAATTGTTTTACGAACAAGGATTCAGAAAGATAGAACAGGATTTTCCAAACTTCTCATTTCATGTGGCGCTCTCGGAACCTAAAGAAGAAGATAAATGGAAGGGCGATACAGGATATATCCACCAGGTCTTGTACGACAAATATTTAAGCCAACTCGAAGAACCCGAAGAAATTGAATACTACCTCTGCGGCCCGCCTGTAATGAATGAAGCCGTACAAGAAATGCTTTACAACCTGGGGGTACCAGATGAGATGATTGCATTTGATGATTTTGGATGACAATATATTATTGCAAGGCTTTTATTTGTCATCCATATTTTAATAAATTTTTTATGAAATTAAAAACATACAACCAAGTGAAACAAACCTTTTTATTCATTATTGTTGCATCATTTTTTTTTCTTTATGCATGCTCAAAACAATCCCAATATTCCCGGATCAATGGATTGACGCAAGGCACGACATATCATATTACGTTTCATAATCCCGAAAAAATCAATCCAACCAAAGCAATACAAGGCATATTGGCCGGAGTAGATTCGTCAATGTCAGTGCACAACCCCCATTCTTTAATTTCGCGTTTCAACACCTCAGACTCCATGATTGTCATGGATGAACACATGAAAAAGGTTATTTCAACTTCGTTCACTATACACAAATTATCAGAAGGAGTTTTTGATATTACAGTAGCCCCTTTGGTTAATGCATGGGGGTTTGGCCCCGGCAAAAAACACGTCATTGACTCATTCGTGATTGACAGCATCAAAACATTTACGGGCATGGATTTGTTATCATACTCAGACTCATTGCTGATAAAACAAGACAAACGGGTCAGGATAGACCTCAATGCCATTGCACAGGGATACACGGTGGATACAGTTGCCGGGTATTTTGAGTCAGTGGGCATCAAACATTATTTGATTGAAATTGGCGGAGAATTGCGTGCAAAAGGGAAAAACCCACATGGCAAGGCATGGCAAATTGGCATAGACAAACCCATTGACAGCAATATGGTTCCCGGAAAGACCCTACAGGAGATCGTTGAATTAACAGAAGGCGCTATGGCCACATCCGGAAATTACAGAAAATTTTACATGAAAGACGGAATCAAATATTCCCATTCCATTGATCCTGAAACCGGTTACCCTTCTGTACACCGTCTGCTCAGCGTTACGATCATTGGAAAATCATGCATGAATTGCGATGCATTGGCCACAGCCTGTATGGTAAGCGGACTAAAAAAGAGTAAGCAATTACTAAAAAAAGTCCCGGCAATTAAAGCATATCTTATTTACAATGATGATCGGGGTGATTTTCAAGTATATAAATACAATATGGAATAGGATTTGACTGAACAAAATTGCTCATTTACATCACATTTAACCCGCTGCATAAGGCAATAACAATGAACTATCGCCATAACTTAAAAACCGGAAATCATGATTGATGGCATACTTATATATTGATTTCCATTCCTCATCTCCGGTGAATGCAGCAACCAACAACAATAATGTGCTTCGCGGTTGATGGAAATTGGTCACAAGTCCTTTGGCCATAGAAAAAGAATATCCCGGGACAATCATGAGCTGAGTAGAACCATACAAAACATCGCTGTCCTCATGTTCCAAAAATTCAATGACAGCCTTAAGGGATGTGTTGACAGTTACTTCTTTTGCATACGAATAAGGTTCCCATTGATAAATATGAAGTGGCTGTTCATGCTTTTTCAACAGCTTTACACCCGTCCAATACAAAGACTCAAGCGTGCGAAGAGTTGTAGTGCCTACAGCAATGATATTCTGACGATTTGATATCAGGTTTTTTATAGCGGATTTTGTCACCCCATAATGCTCGGTATGCATCTGATGGCTTCGGATATCATTCGATTTCACCGGGGCAAAAGTACCTGCCCCCACATGCAACGTAATGTTTTCAAACCGGATGCTTTGTTGGTTTAAAACATTCATGACATGATCTGTAAAATGCAATCCGGCCGTGGGTGCTGCCACAGACCCTTTATGCCGTGAATAAATCGTCTGATATCGTGTATGGTCTATGCGTTCTGTTGACCTGTTCAAATAAGGTGGAATCGGGATCACACCGGCTTGTTCAATCACATGTGCAAACGCATAATCCCCTCCCCATGTAAATCTGATAATACATTTTCCATCGGCCTCTTTTATTTTTTCGGCTGTTAAAACAATTGTTTGTTTGCCAATGCATATTTCTTTTTTTAATAAACCTGACTTCCATTTTTTCATATTGCCAACCATGCATTTCCATTCGCACATGCCGGTTTGCATGAAATTTTGTGCATATTCGACAGGATGATATGGCTCAAGGCAAAAGACTTCAATAGCAGCCCCGGTGACTTTATGAAACAAAATACGCGCCCGGATTACTTTGGTATCATTAAACACCATCAGATCATTAGGATGCAAATACCTGTCAATATGCCTGAAAATATCATGTTCCAGATTATCAGGTGTCCATATCAACAATTTCGACAGATCACGTTCTTTTAAAGGATACTTAGCAATCTGCTCATCCCTTAAATCATAAATAAAAGAATCAAATTGTATGTCGCCGTAATTTTTATTCATTATAAAAATAATCCAACAAATTCATATTTGTCTATAATTTAATGCATTATATCCACAAAATCAACAAACACATCAATTTGCAGAAAACTATTGTATTATTTGATCGTAGATTGGAAAAAATATTGAATGATTTCAATTCAAAGGGATCAAAAATAATTAATTTTGTACCAATAAAAAGAAAAAGATGCTAATGAAATATAAAAAAGGAGATAAAATTAAATTTTTAAATGATACCGGCGGCGGCATCGTAACGAATGTTATTGACAAAAATACAGTGCATGTTTTAATTGACGAAGGATTTGAGCTTCCGGTCAATATCAATGACATCCTGCCTGTAGAAGTACAGGAAGAAAAACAGGCAACCAATGAATTTTATAATAAAGAGCAATCCACGGATTCGGAGGATCGTAACCAAGATTTTGATACATTGGAGGAGATATTGACAGAGCATGAAGACGAGTTCCTGAATGAAGACCCCGAAACCATCAAAAACGATGATACCATTCAGCTCTCCCTTGCTTTTGTTCCAACAAATCAGAAAACACTAACAGAAGGCCCATTAGAACTTTCCTTAATCAATGACAGCAATTATAAAATCCTCTATAACATTTCTACTAAACAACCTGATCAAAACAATGAATATATGACCATTCATTCAGGATTTATAGAAGCCAATACAAAAAACGTTATAAAGGAATTTGAAAGAGAAGATATAAACAGAAACCCCGAGTTTTTATTTCAATGCATTTTCTTTAAAAAAAATATGTTCTCTTTTCATCCCCCTGAATACAATGAGATCAACATCCAGCCGATTAAATTATATCATGACAATACATATAAAGAAAATGATTTTTTTGATGAAAAGGCCTATGTGTTACCTCTTGAAATCATCAATTTTAAAGAAGAAGTTGAAAAAATATCACCCGAAGAAATAAAAAAAATATTACAAGAAAAGTCGAAACCAAAAAAAATAAAAATTCCTGAGATCAAGCCAACAGGGAAGCGTCGTGACAAACAAAAGCCCCGGGAAATAGACCTGCACATACATGAATTGGTTGAAGATGAAAGTGGCCTGACAGATGCAGACAAACTGGAATTACAGATGCTCCATTTCAGGAAAAAGATGAATGAAGCCATGCAAAACAATGAAAAGAGGATCATTTTTATTCATGGTGTAGGCAACGGCCGGTTAAAACTTGAGATCAGAAATGCTATAGATAAGGAATATCCCAGGGCTGGATACCAGGATGCTTCTTTCCAGGAGTATGGGTTTGGAGCTACATTGGTGTTCATTAAATAGTGTTTGGATCATCATATTTCACTAAAGTTACAAAAAAGAACCGAACCCTCGAAAAACACATCTCCCGGCAATTACGGTTGACCGCGTTCATACACTGGGCGGATTTAATTATTTGTTAGAATTATTCAAATTTATCAAAACATATACTACATTTAAAGTTATTTTTTGTTTATTTGCAGAATTAATACAAATACATCAAAAATATGATTGTTGAGTTTAGCGTTGGGAATTTTCGGTCTATCAAAGAGATACAAACCATTAGTTTTGTTGCAACAGGTCTAAAAAGCCCTGAAAAGTATTCATATGTAGACGAGCAAAACATAATCCATATTAACCAAATGAGACTCTTTAAAACGATTGGAATATATGGTGCAAATGCCAGTGGGAAAAGTAATATAATAAAAGCTTTTGATTATTTTATAAGAGCAATAACCAAAGAAGCTAGCGCAGAATCCAACCTAAGTAACCTAGCTGAACCATTTTTATTTCAAGATTCTAAAAATAACTCCGAATCCTTTTTTCAGATCGTATTATTCGTGAATGGAAAGAAATATAGATATGGATTCACTGTAAAAAGGAATATTGAGTTGCCAAAAGAAGATGATTCTTTAAAAAGTAAAGAAATAATTACAAATGAATGGTTATATGGGAGAAAAGAAGCAAATATGACAGCTCTTTTTACGAAGGGAGAAAATGGACTTAAAAACAATTTAAATAATGAACAAAAAATTCCTCCATTACCTTATGAACATTCTTTATTCATCACACACGTTTCAGCTTTTGATAAAGAAGGTATATGTTTTCATATAAGAAATTATTTACGTGGTTTAACAACTTCTAACTTTAATAATAATCACAGTAAGTATAGATGGATGTCAATCCATTTTCTTAATGATAAAGCGCTTAAAAAAAATTTCTTGAAATTATTAGCAACTTTTAATCATAAATATGATGATATAATATTAAAAAAAGACGAAACCTCAGAAACTGTAAAAATTTTTCCGCAAGAAAAAATATTCTTTTCTAAAAAATATATAAATTCGAATAACAATATTTCAGATATAGAGTTAAATCTCGGTACAACAGAATCAGCTGGAACACAAAAAATATTTGATCTTGCGGGTTTGCTCTTAAGAGCTTTTAATTTACCGAAATCAGGACTAATCATATTAGACGAAATAGATAGTAATTTTCACCCTTCGCTTTTAGTAAGACTAATAGATTTGTTTAATGATCCCGAAATGAATAAAAGTAATTCACAACTATTATTCACTAGCCATGATACAAATTTAATGTCTCCAGCTTTAATGAGAAGAGATCAATTCTATTTTACAGAAAAGAATGATAAAAATTCAACTCGTTTGTATTCATTATCAGATCTAAAGGGAATAAGAAATGATGCTGACTTTGCAAAGCAATATTTGGCTGGGTATTATGGAGCGTTGCCTGTATTAGAGAAGTATGCAACAATAAAAGAGAAAGAAAATGACTAAACCTTGGAATGTAAGAAAGGATGATTCAAGGACTGCTAATACCCTTACAACGTTTATTATCTTTTGTGAGGATAAAGTTAGTGAACCTATTTACTTCAAGTATTTTGAAACAAATAAAATAAAAATAAACCCAATTAAGAATCAGAGAGGTATGATGGACAATGTATTAAGAGCAATTTGTCATTGTCATGAAGGTAATTTATTTGAAACCACAGAGGATGGATTAAAATTAAAAGATACAAACACTCAAGTTTGGTGTGTTTATGATAGGGATATTGACAAAAAAGTAACTAAAAACGACCAAAACTTAATTAAAGATACAACATTTAATGAATCCATTATCTCTGCATTAAATAAAGGAATAAAAGTAGCATGGAGTAATGATTCGTTCGAATTATGGGTGCTGATGCATTTTGAGGAAATAAATCCAAGCGATGATGATTTAAAAAAAAGAGACACCTATTATGAAAGATTAACTCGAATATTTCAAACCCTTAAAAATCCAAACAATGAATTGAAGAAGGCTTTGAAACATAATTCTTTTAATTATAAAAAAGATTTAAAACATGAGAATAATTTCAGGGAAATAGTTAGACCTGAGATGTTAAAAAACACAAAAACAGCTATTAAGCGTGGAGAAGAGCTTGAAAAACATTTTGAATCAGTTCCAAAACATAACTATCATAAAAAATCACCATGTACTATGATTCATAAACTTGTCAAAGAATTAGTAAAACAAGGAGGAAAAGAGTTATGAATTCTGTGCAGAATGTGTCAGTCCGCCTTGTCTATAACACGGAGATTAAGTTCAAAACCCCACGTTTAAAATTCAATTTCAAAACGTGCAAGGGAAGAAAACAAAAAATCATATAATGAACCAGATTAAATTTGTACATACAGCTGACATTCACCTTGACACCCCTTTTAAGGGGTTGTCGGACATGAACAATGAGTTGGCAGAAAAACTCAAAAAATCCATTTTACAGGCTTTTAAAAACATCATTGACCTGTGTATTCAAAAGAATGCAGACTTTCTGCTCATCGCCGGAGATATTTTTGAAAGCCGCCAACGCAGCTTATCTGCACAATTACAATTTTTAGCAGAAATAAACCGGTTAAATGAATACAATATCCCTGTTTATATGGTCTGTGGCAACCATGACCCCTTAAATTCATGGTTGCATGAATTAAAACTGCCCCCAAACCTCCACCGTTTTTCCGCTGATAAACCGGAATCCGTGACGTACTCAAAATCAGGAACTCCCATTGCTGAAATATGCGGCATAAGTTTTAAAGAACAGATAACCACCAAAAATCTTGCAGCAATGTTTCCGCGGGCACAACAAAACATCCCTTTCTCCATCGCTTTACTTCACGGAACCACAGGACTTGCCGGGCCGCATGAAAACTACGCCCCCTTTCAACGTAGCGACATTGAATCCAAAGGGTATGATTATTGGGCACTCGGACACATACATAAACCTCAGGTTATATCTTCCGAACCATATATTGTATATCCGGGAAATCCTCAGGGACGGGACTTCGGAGAAACAGGTATTAAAGGATGCTACCTTGTGGAGATGGCCCAGGGAAAAAAAACTGAATTACAACACATCCCGGCACATACCATCCACTTTGAAAAACATTCAATAGACATTTCAAAAACAACCACTCTTGAGGAAATTCCTCAGACCATAGAACAAACCATTCTAAACAATCAACATAACACCGGGGATGTCAGTTCTATTATCCGTATTCAATTGCACGGGCGCACGCCTTTGCATAAAACCATTCATAAAGCCGGAATTGCAGAAGAATTAGCAGAACAAATCAATGAACGATACATAAACAATCATCCATTCCTATGGATTGATAAGATAGACATCAAAACAACTCCACCCATAGATTTTGAACAAATAGAAAAGGGCAACGACTTTCCTGCTGAAATACTCAGAAAATGCAATGCATTTCAGAATGACCCCGGCCTGCAAGAACAACTCATCCAAATAAAAAAAGATGAATTGTCTTCATATGCAATAAACAAAGAGCTCGATGAGTTCACTCAACAGGACAGGGAAGAAGTGTTTGAACAAGCAAAACAATTACTCATAGACCAATTATTCAAAGAAGAATAAATGCAGATAAACGAAATCAACATAGAAGGATTTGGGGTTTTTTATAAAAAAGTCATTGATCAATTCAAACCCGGCATCAACATTATAGTAGGAAACAATGAAGCCGGAAAATCCACCCTCCTTCAATTCATCCGGTATACCCTTTTCGGTTATCCCCGCTCTATTGACAAACGCATGCAGCCTGTCCACGGAGGCAATCATGGTGGCAGGATTAAAGCCATACTTTCAAACGGGAAGGAAGCTATATTTGAACGTACTAGCGGTTCGCCCGGAAATATTCAATTGCACTACGCAGGCAAAACTTCACAAAATACCAATGAATGGTTTTATTTGTTGGGAAATGCCACAATGGATTTATTTCAAAATATTTATGGCATCTCCCTGGATGAGCTTGTAGGCCTGGATAATCTCTCTGAATCAGGGATGGAAGACCGTATTTTCAGTGTCGGACTCGGCTTAAAAAACACATCTCTGGGCGACATTGAAAAATCCATTTCAGGATATACTGAAAACATCTATAAAAAACAGGGGAAAATACAGCTCATCCCGAAACATCTTAATAACATTAATGAAATCAGGAAAAAAATAGTCACACTCCAGGATTTATTGCCTCAATACGATGCCTTGACGCATCAGCTCAATCAGAAAAATGAAGAATTGAATGAAATAAATATAAAACTGACAGATTGGCGAAACACCTATAAACAACTTGAACAATATCAAAAATGTTATGAAAGTTATGTACAAATAAACCAAATTGATAAAGAACTTGATGCACTTCCCGGCATCCGGGATTATCCTGAAAAAGGGGTAGAAAAGATGGAAAGACTGGACGAAGAAAAAGAAAAGTTGACACACTCACACAGGCAAACAAACCAACAGATCGGGGAATTAACAGAGAAGTCAAACAATATCACATACAATGAAAAACTGCTTTCAAAACACAATGAGACAGATGAAATCCGGAGAAATACATCAAAGTACCACAGTGACGTCAATGATCAAAAAGAAGATTTGGCAACCATACAGGAATTGAATGAAAAGATAGGGCAAGGAATCCGCCATATTAATCAAAACTGGGATGAATCCAATATCCGGGAACTTTCCAATATCATTACCCATAAAGACATAATTCATAAATACAAAGAACAATTTGAAGAACTGCAAACCAGACAGCATCGAATAGAAGACCAATTACAATACGCCATTCCAAAAACAAAATCCATCCATTGGCCTGCTTTATTTATGCTGGCTTCAGGGATTTGCCTGGTCACTGCAATTGCATTCATAATCAATAAGTCGTTTATCTGGGGAGGTGCCTTATTTTTGATAGCAATTGGACTGTATCTTGGGCGCAAACAAATTTTCACAGGAGCCCTTCCTGAACATACAATGCAGGATAAATTAAATACAATAATAAATGAACATGAACAGCTCACTAAAAACTATCAGGCATACATTCAAACCCAACTGAATTTAGATGCTCACTTATCGCCGGACGCTGTGTTGGAAACATTCCGGGAGATTGATCAGATATTGCTGCAAATCAATGAGCGGGACCGTCTTCAAAACAAAATGAAACAACGGGAACAATTCATCCCCAAATTTGAGAAACAATTGAATCAATTATCAGAAAACCTCCCTGAAGAACTCAAAACCAACGACAAAGACAACCTGATTTTAAACATTATCAATGAATTTGAAAAAGCCTCAGCATTGTATAATGAGAAAAAACAAATTGAATCAATACTTGTTCAAAAAAAGCAGGATAAAGCGCAGACAGAAAAAGCGCTTATTGATATTGAAAACAAAATCCAACACCTTTTAACATCTGTCGGGGCAAAAGACATAAATGATTTTCATAAAAAATACAAAGATAATGAACGGGCTAAACATCTATCTGATGAACGCAATCAAATGCTTCAGACCATCCAAACCATTGTGGGAATAAATAACGAAGATGCCCCCCTCTCCTATCTTGCTTCACATACCAAACAGGAGTTGGATGCAGCGTATGAAGAAGCTGCCCGTTTGTCCGGTGAACTGGAACAACAATCAGTGCAATGCAACAAAGAGATCAGCGCATTAAACACCGAACGCAATGGCTTAATGAATGAAGCCGAGCTTTCAGGTATCATGACAGAATATGAAACAGAACGAAATAAATTGAAACAGGCAGCCAAAAACTGGATTGCCGGGAAAATAGCATTGCAAATACTGGAAGAAGTAAAACAACAATACGAACAAGAAAAACAGCCTGCTGTCATTCGGAACTCAGCCAATTATTTTAAACAAATCACCGATGGCAAATACAACCGGTTATTGATTTCTCTTGAAAATAAAGAAGTTTCAATATTCGACACGTCCAATGCAGTAAAACGCATCCATGAATTAAGCCGCGGCACAAAAGAGCAACTTTTAATCAGCCTCCGGCTTGGGTTTATTGAAGAATATGAAAAAGAAACAGAGCCTTTGCCCCTGGTTCTTGATGAAATACTTGTGAATTTTGACCGCAAAAGAGCATTGAAAACAGCTGACATCCTTTATCAATTTGCACAAAACCGTCAGGTGCTCCTGTTTACATGCCATCCATTTATCGAGACATTATTTGACGGAGTAACGGTAAATACAATTGATATTTAAAAAAACAACTTTTTTCTTCAATAACTTATTTCAAAGATTTGATCATAAATAGATTTTTTTTATCTTTGCATCCGTTTTTAAAATTCAAACTATCTGAAAAGTATAAAGTCATGTATGCAATAATTGATATTTCCGGAGAACAATTAAAAGTGCAAAAAGATCAAACGATTTTAGTGAACCATATTGATGGAAAAGAAGGTGAACAAATTGACATTGATAATGTTTTGTTCATTGAAAATAACGGAAATATAAAAATCGGGGATCCTGTACTTAAAGGAGCCAGTGTTTCAGCTAAGATATTACAACAAACCAAAGGCAAAAAAGTCAATATCTTCAAACGCAAAAGAAGAAAAGGATACAAAGTATTCAACGGACACCGTCAGATGCTTACAGAACTCCAAATCGAAAATATTTTGGAATCAGGTGCCTCCAAAGCAAAAAAAACTGAAACTAAAAGCACGGTAGAAAAGAAAGAAAAAGAAACACCTGCAACTCCAAAAACCGAAAAAGAACAAGCAACCGCAGGTCAAACAACCACACAAAAGAAAGCAGAAACGAAAGCCGAAGCATCTAAACCACAGGAAAAAGCTCAGACCAAACCACAAACAGCACAAAAGAAAACAGCAGACACAGCTAAATCAGAAAACCAGAAAACAACGGCAAAGGAAAAAACAGGATCAGCTGCTAAAAAAACAGAAACGAAAGACACAAGTGTTTCCGGCACAACCCCAAAAACAGAAGCCAAAAAAACATCAACGAACCAGTCTGAAAGCAAGAAAACAGAAACCAAACAAGCAGCTCCCAAAAAAACAGCTACTAAAAGCACAACAAATAAAACCGAAAATAAAACCAATAAATCATCTGAATCCAATACAACCAACAACCCTTCAGATGATGCTGAAAAAAAATAATTTTACAACATTAAAAAACATAAAAAATGGCACATAAAAAAGGACAAGGAAGTAGCCGTAACGGAAGAGATTCAGAAAGTAAACGGTTGGGAGTAAAACTTTATGGCGGTCAGCAGATAAAAGCCGGAAACATTATTGTCCGCCAACGAGGCACCAAACACCACGCTGGAGAAAATGTCGGAATGGGTAGAGACCATACCCTGTTTGCTTTAATTGACGGCAAATTAAAATTCCAAAAGAAAAAAAACAATAAATCCTACGTGAATGTAGAGCCAACTCAGAATTAACTTTTTAAAATGAATAATAATAGAATCAACGATTTAGTATTATTCATTTTAGATGAAATGCATGTAAAAGAGCACAATATGTTCTTTTACATCAATAGTAAATATATATAACAATCTCTTACTTTTAATTTAATATTGAATGGTAAGAGATTTTTTGTTTTTACAAACACCTAAAGCCTGAATTATGTTAACCACAAAAATGATCATTGAAAATAAATATCTGGTTATAGAACGCTTAAAAAAACGAAATATTAATGCATCAGATACTATAAACAAAATCATTGAATTGGATGCTCAAAAACGCAGTCTCACCAACTCGGTAAACCAGATACAGGCTGAGATGAATACACTCTCCAAACAAATCGGGCAGTTATTTAGTAAAGGAGAGAAAGAAAAGGCCGAAGACGCCAAAAAAAACACCCTGCAATTAAAAGAAAAGATCAAAACCCTCAATCAACAGATCAATGAGGTAAGTACTGATTTGAATGAGCAGCTTGTATTGTTGCCAAACGTTCCGCATGAAAGTGTTCCAGGAGGAACAACGGATCAGGACAATGAAGAAATCGAAACAGGCGGCAAAATACCTGAATTAAACGAATCACAAATGCCTCACTGGGATTTGGCTGCAAAATATAATATTATTGATTTTGGACTGGGAAACAAAATCACAGGAGCCGGATTTCCAGTATACCTTGGAAAAGGTGCTAAACTTCAACGGGCACTTATCAGCTTTTTTCTGGATGAAGCTCAAAAAGAAGGATACAAAGAAGTATGCCCTCCGCTCCTCGTCAACGAAGATTCGGGATTTGGCACCGGACAATTGCCTGATAAAGAAGGGCAAATGTATCATGTCACAGAGGATAATTTATACATGGTCCCAACAGCTGAAGTCCCATTGACAAATATCTACAGGGATGTTATATTGGATGAAGCAGATTTACCCGTCAAGGTTACAGCATACACACCCTGCTTCAGAAGAGAGGCCGGATCATGGGGCAAAGAAGTGCGTGGCCTGAACAGGCTTCATCAGTTTGACAAAGTAGAAATTGTACAAATACAACATCCTGATGAGTCATATGATACATTGAACA
Organism: uncultured Bacteroidales bacterium; assembly: GCA_964549265.1. GTDB lineage: Bacteria > Bacteroidota > Bacteroidia > Bacteroidales > JBBRXJ01 > CAYMKE01. The sequence goes on from CAZJWE010000028.1 coordinate 19,764, forward strand.
ACATGATGCAATATGCCTTAAGCCTGGTGAAAAAACTGGAATTACCTTATCGTGTACTCAGACTTTGTGGTGGTGACTTAGGATTTACATCTGCACTTACATATGACCTTGAAGTTTTTGCTGCTGGACAGCAAAAATGGCTTGAAGTAAGTTCCGTGTCCAACTTTGAAACATTCCAGTCAAACCGCCTGAAAATACGTTTTAAAGACCAAGAGAAAAAACAAAACAGGCTTGTTCATACATTAAACGGAAGTGCCCTGGCATTGCCCAGGATTGTAGCAGCTTTACTGGAAAACAACCAAACCAAAGACGGCATTAAAATCCCCAGTGTTCTAAAGCCATATACCAGATTTACTACCATATCATAAAAGTGAAATGATTAATTGTTAATTCCTATCGTTTTGCGATGAATTTTCAGGATTAATACAACATTCCTGCTACACTTTAAAAAAGCACAGCAGTAAATCATGCACTTATGCATTTGCAGTAGCGGTTTTTGGGGTTTTGGAGTTTTGGCGGAGCGGCAAAATCTCATTGCCCAAAATTTCGGTGATGTACTTCTTCTGCCCTTCTTTGTCTTCATAAGAGCGGTGGGTCAATTTGAACTCTAAGGCTATTTCATCTCCCTTGCCCACATAATCTTTTAAAAAGAGGGCTGTTGCATTCCAGGCGACAATATTGTGCCATTGGGTGTTGCTAACTTTCTCGCCATTACCGTTTTTATAGGTTTCTGTCGTTTGTAAACGTTTACAAACGGATAATAAATGATTGTAGCTTGCTTGTAAATAATTTATTTTTAATAGATTGTGACAAAAACCACAAGACTTCTAAACCCATATGTGTTGTAATGAAATAATTTTTTTATATTTGAAGAGATTAATTTTTTAAAAAAATTGATAACGAACTATAGAAGAATTTTCTATATGATCGTTATATTAATGAGTTATGAACGTAAAGCAATGTTTATATAATAGGCAGCCCCAACATGTCGTTGTAGACGTGTTTGCCTTTCATTATAAATATTTGTCCTACCCCGATAATCAATGATTAAAACAAAAGGATTATCTTTGTACTTGAAAGAAAAATTATATAAAAATGAAAGATAAAACTTTAATCCGGTTTGACTGGGCAATGAAGAGGCTGCTCCGTAACAAAGCTAATTTTATTGTTTTGGAAGGTTTCCTCTCCGAATTGTTGCAGGAAGACATTAAAATACTCCGTGTCCTTGAGAGCGAATCCAATAAAGAAGCCCCCGAGGACAAGTTCAACAGGGTTGATTTATTGACAGAAAACCACAAAAGCGAACTGTTCATCATAGAAGTACAAAACCAGAACGAACTGGACTATTTTCACCGGATGGCATACGGTACATCAAAAGTGTTGACCGAATACCTTGACGAGGGACAGGCATACGAGGATTTAAAAAAAGTGTATTCTGTAAATATTGTTTATTTTGATCTCGGGCAAGGCAACGACTATGTTTACAAAGGGACAACGGACTTTTGGGGCCTGCATAACAACGACAAGCTGCAATTGTCTGACAGGCAAAAATTCAAATACAAACAAAACGAACCCCATGAAATATTTCCAGAATACTACATATTAAAAGTCAATCAGTTTGACGACAAGGCAAAAGACACCCTTGACGAATGGGTTTATTACTTCAAGCATAACGAAATAAAAGACGAATTTAAAGCAAAAGGGCTGGACAAAGCAAAAAAACTGTTGAAAATTGAAAAACTGACCGACAAGGAAAAGAAGGATTATCAAAGGCATATTGATAACCTGCGCTATAAAGCCAGCATTATCTCAACACTTAAGACGGAAGAGGAGTACAAAATTTATCAAAAAGGGAAAATAGAAATGATTATTGAAGGTCATAAACAAGGCTTATCAATAGAAATGCTTGAAAAAATATCAGGACTTTCAAGGGCAGAAATAGAAAATATAACGAAAGGTAATCGAGTAGGCGGCTGACGGACTAATAGCCCGCCAGTGCACCTCCCACCCCGTGAAATAATTTTTGCAAAGCAAAAATTGCGTCGCATTTCACGGGGTGAACCCTCTGGATAATTTACACCCGAATGATTGGTTTTTCTGAAATTTTATTTGCATTTTTGACATTTGTTCAGACCTTTCAAACAGGTGTGTGTACACGCTCATGCTGGGCACACACACGCGGTATAGCCAATAAGGGTTTCAGAGGTATGCGAAGGTCAGAAGTCCGCTTTAACTTTTCGTGTAACTTGATAGCGAATCACCCGCAATCCCTTACGGCACTTACACTCGACCGTTGGGGGACAATTATTAAGAAAAGAGGATTTGCATTAACAAATAATTAATATGAGATGAAAAAATATGGTAACTTTACATCTTAAAATTATTAGGATAATTCTATGAAAGAAATATTAACAATAAAGGAAGCAAGTCTCTGGGCAAGTGAATATTTGAATAAAAATGTTACTTCTTCAAATATTTCTTATCTTATTCAATATGGAAAAATTAAAAAATATGGTGAGAACGGAAATATAGGCGTTAATAAAAATGATTTAATTGCATACTACAAAAGTTTTAACGGACAACGTGAAAATGATTGGAAAAAAAAACTTGGAGAAGATTTGAATTGGACTCTGTCGTTTGATTGGTGCACTGAAAAAGACACAACAAAACACGTTCATAGATTACACCCATATAAAGGAAAATTTATTCCACAGCTTGTTGAATATTTTTTAGATGACCATACAGATAATTTCAAAACAGAAACCTATTTTAAAAAAGGGGATATTGTTTTAGACCCGTTTTCGGGTAGCGGAACAACAATGGTTCAGGCAAGTGAATTAGGAATGCACGCCATAGGGATTGATATTTCGGCTTTTAACACGCTAATTGCAAATGTAAAAGTAAGTAGAGTTGATTTTCATGATTTACACTTAGAACTAACAAGAATAACAAATTTATTAAAAAAGTATATTTCTCAAAACAACAATTTAGATTTTGAGAGAGAGCTACTTGAAGAACTTAACGTATTTAATAACAAATATTTTCCCTCACCGGAATTTAAAATTAAAGTAAGACAAAAACGAATTGATGAAAAAACATATACGGCAGAAAAAGAAAATGAATTTATATCTATATTCAATCAACTTGTAAAGAAATATAGCCTTAAAATAAAACAGGAAAAAGCAGATAACTTTCTCGAAAAATGGTATTTACAGCCGATTAAAAATGAGATAGATTTTGTTTTTGATTTGCTCAAACATATAAAAAATCCTATTACAAAAAAAGTAATTACAATAATCCTTAGTCGGACAATTCGCTCTTGCAGAGCAACAACTCATGCCGATTTAGCGACATTAAAAGAGCCTGTTACACAAACTTATTATTGCAGGAAACACGGAAAAATATGCAAACCCCTTTTTTCAATACTCTCGTGGTGGGTGCGATATAGTAAAGATACTGTCAAAAGACTATCAGAATATTCAAAGCTAAAAACAGCAACATATCAGGCTTCTTTACAAGGTGATGCTAGAACTATAAATGTTTTCTCAAAACTAAAAAAGAAAAATAAAACATTTGGCTTATTAGCTGAAAAGCAAAAAATAAAAGGCATTTTTTCAAGTCCACCTTATGTTGGGCTTATTGATTACCACGAACAACACGCTTACGCTTATGATTTATTTGGTTTCGATAGAAATGATGAATTAGAAATTGGACCCTTATTTAAAGGACAAGGACTACAAGCCAGAAATTCATACATTGAAGGTATTTCACAAGTTTTAATCAATTCTAAAAAGTATCTGCAAGATGATTATAATGTTTTTCTGGTTGCAAATGATAAATACAATATGTACCCGGAAATAGCAGCGAAAGCTGGAATGCAAATTATAAATAAATATAAGAGACCAGTATTAAATAGAACAGAAAAAGATAAATCAGCATACGCTGAAATAATATTTCATT
>CAZJWE010000029.1:0-23600 GCA_964549265.1 uncultured Bacteroidales bacterium
CAAGGAAAAAGAAGTTGTGCTGGACAATAAATATGAATACATAAACTTAGAAGGGAAAATTATTCGTGCGAACCCCATCTTAAACCCTTTTGAAGGCATTGTTTTGTTTTACACGTTAAAAAATTAGCGATGAAGCAAATACCTGTCAACAATATAATTTCTAGTAGCGATTTTTTACTTTTCAAGTGACAAACGGCCTCTTTTAGTATGATCGGGGAGGTTTGGCCGGCGGGAAGGATTACGGAAAAAATTCCGATTCCCAGGCTGGGAGCCTATCATCCAAAGGGTGATATTACAATAGAAAAATCCAATAAAATTACACCGCAGTAACGAAAAGCCCTTAAATCACTTCTTTATTATTGATACTGCATTGATCATCGGTACGCCTGACAATGTATTAAATGTTATATTAATGCCTTCTTCGTTTTCTACCCTTACCCGGTATTTCATTTGAACAGCTTTAACTTTTCCATATTCTTGCTGGAGGTTTAAACCGGGCCTCACCACCTTATCATTTATAATAAGATCAAATGATGAAGTTGCATCAATACCTTCGATTTGTTTCAAATCATAGGGTAAATGTTCCTGATTTTGTGGTGTCAGTAAATCCGAAAAATAAACGGTTACATCATATACCCCGTCCGGCACATCAATTTTATACGAATTAAGATTTAACCGCTGTGTTTGAAAAAGGGGGTCATTTTCGGTGAGGAGGATATTGTCTTCTGCACCTAAAAAATTACCTGCCCAAATATCCCGTCTCATCTCATTGCCGCCATCATATCCCCAATTGCCTTTTTCATAGGGTTTATCAGGCATCCAAAGGTTTCCTTCATTATCTGTAAAATAAAAAGTTGATCCTATATTTATATTAATAGTCCTGGGGGTATTGCCTGTTTTGAATGTTTTGGGATACAGAATAAAGTCAACTTCCTGGAAATCTTTTATTTCACCGGAATTTGTTTCTGCTATCACTTCAAAGGTATTCTTCCCATTCATAAAAGGAATGGTGAATACTTCTTTTGCTTTGGGTGCATTTCTTGTTTCCACTTTTTCCCCATTGTGATATAATGTTATTTTATTGGTATTGGTATACACCCAAATATCCTTACTGCAAAAGTTATCGGCTTCATTTTCCTGCATTCCGGCTCTCAGGTCATAATTTACCGGTGCTATTTTAACCATGGGGTTATTTGACAACACGGCCTGATAATAATAGTATGAGTCTTTGGGTTTGCGGGTAATAGTAACCAACCCTTTGTTATTGATATGGGGTATAGCATCTTTTCTGCCCTCGGAGGTGAAGTCGGCAAAGTTCCACACGGCAGACACCGTAATATGCGGACGTTCAATGATGGCCTGCAAATGATGTTCGTGGAACATATTCTGCCATTCAACAGAAAAATCGAATCTTTGTGGTTGTTCCGATCGTATCCGCGGGTCTGCGCCGGCCCCGTATTCAGTGATAAAAAGTGGCTTATGCTTTAAATCAACATGGTGCAGGCTGTCGGCATATTCGTCAAATTTTTCGAATCCTTCGAAATACCATCCATTGTATAAGTTCCATCCTACAATCATAGGGATTTCACAAATACCACTGGCTACTCCCACGGGGAACCGCTCAAAATTACCCGCCATAGGAATATTCGTGTACCTGTAAGGATCTTCTTCGCGGCTTATATCTTCAAGTATATGAGCCAGCTCATTGATGTCTTTAAAATAAGTCAACTCGTCTTCGGTGTATTCTGAATAATCTTTAAACCCACCGGGAGGTGTAAATTGTACCTCATTCATATAAGCCCATATTATTGTACTGGGATGATTATAATTTTGCCTGATCATTTCGCGCTGCATGGTCTTGCACACATTAAAGAAAGTATCTGATTTAACGACACCACCGATTAAAGGTATCTCAACAGCATTCAACAGGCCCAGCCTGTCACATGCTTCCATTACGGCTTTATCCTGGGGGTAGTGGGATATTCTGACAAAATTCATTCCCATTTCTTTGATTTGCTTCATGTCATCGTAATGATAATCATCGGGAAGTGCATTGCCCATCATGTAGTAATCCTGGTGACGGCTGGTGCCGATTAGTTTACAGGATTTCCCGTTAAGATAAAACCCGCTGTCGGCATCAAAATGGAAATACCTGAATCCTAAAGGGCTGATTATCTCATCAAGCACTGCGCCGGATTCGTCTAAAATATTTGTCACAACAGTATATAAATAAGGATTTTCAGGTGACCATAATGTTTGCCCTTCTATGGTACCGTTTTTATCCACTACAGTTAATTTTTGGTTTGATTTTAGGGTAACATCCTTTTGAAGTCTTGCAATTTCTTTTCCGGTTTCATCTTCTATACATGTTTGTAAAATGACCTTATTTGTTTTGGATGATTCATTTACCAGTTTAGCTTTAATTTCGACGGTTGCTGTAGTATCCGTAACCGATGGTGTGGAAACGTAAACCCCACTGGAAGCGAAGTCTAACACATCAAAATGTATTGGTTCGGTTATCATAAGATATACATCCCGGTATATGCCGCCAAAATATGAAAAATCTGCATTATGCGGAGGGATCGCTGGTGTATGTTCATTGTTTACTTCTACATACACTGCATTGGATGCTTTATTTTTATTCAGCCAGGGTGTGATATCAAACGAAAAAGCGTTGTATCCGCCGGCATGTGATCCTACAAGCTCTCCATTAACATAGACTTTCGTCAACTGGTTTGCTCCCTCAAAATATAAAAAAACATGTTTATCCTCTTTTACTTCATTCAGGTATATCTCTTTTTTATACCATCCCGTACCCCTGTAATAGCCGGGTTTATCATCCATAACATCTTTGTCATTCCATGTATGAGGAATATTAACCGGAGCCCATAAACTGTCGGGATAAGCAAAGGCTTCCTGCTTATTTTCAAGTTGTAAAGAAAATTTCCAGTCGTTATTAATAGAATATTTTATCCTGCCATTTTCAGCGCCATTTATTTGTAAGGTTGTTATTACTAAAAAGAAAAAAAATAGAAATGGTTTAGTTAGCGTTTCCATGGTTATTATTTATATTTTAGAAAAAAATAAGAATGTAATAGTCATTTTTGATGAACAAATATAGTCATTTTTAATCAATCATTTTAATGGTATTTTGCATGTGTTCTTTCATTGTTTGGGCTGTTTTTTCCGGGTCTCCTGATTTAATTGCTTTAAACACTGTATTGTGTTCTATCAATGCATCTTTTGGCCGTTCACTTTTACAAGTATCCGTTTTTTTAGAAAGGTTAACAACTTCTGGGGTGATGAGAGACAGTATTGACCGCAGAACAGAATTTCCTGAAATCTCAGCAATCTGCAGGTGAAATAACAGGTCTTCTTCCAATCCGCTTTCTCCTTGTTGAATCTTCTGCTTATAGATTTCATGGGCATCATTAAGCTTTTCTAATCCGGCCTCGTCTATTCGTTGAGCAGCCAGCCTGGCTGCTTCAATTTCTAATATAGACCTGGTTTCCAGAAGTGATTTAAAGTCATCCTTATCAAGCTGTAATACATTAGCTATCAGTCCATTAATAAGATTAATCCCCAAATTAGCAACTACAGTTCCACTTTGCGGGAGGGTGTTTACGATACCATAAAACTCCAGTTTTTTAATAGCCTCTCTTATATGACTTCTTCCGACCTTAAATCGTTCAGCAAGAATTCTTTCGGGAGGAAGTTTATCTCCCGGACTTAATTCTCCTGAACTGATAATATCTTTTATTTGTCTCATTACAATTTCGGATGGTTTTTGTACTGAAACAGGCTTTATTTTATCTAGTATTGGGTTCATATGATTATTTATATTTTCTTTTTAAAAAAATAGAGCGTATGGTTTTCATATCAAACTTTTCTGTTCTGTCAAAATTGTATATCCCGTTTTGTTCCTGCTCAACGTCTGTTAACTGAGTATAGCAGTATCCGGCTATATGAGGCATTTCTACCAATACATCTGTTAATGCCTCTAATCGTTCATAAAATTCGTTTAAGGTTTTAGGTGCCCCACCATACCCCCATGATTTTTCATTATATGCTTTCGACGAAATCCATTTGATTCCACCGTATTCGTCAACAACGTATGGCTGTCCGCCATAATCGACATCTAACTCTCCTCCGTTGTAATGCAATTCTCCATTATCTGCCGGGATTAATTTTTTATATAATTTATCTGGGTCCTGATCGTAACTGTGAACACTCCAAATGTCTGTTTTTACATGAAAATAACCACTTACATCATTGATTGGGCGTGTTGGATCTATGTTTTTTGTAAGATCGTATGTATCAATCACTAACCTGTTATGTTGTACACCGTCAGATTTTCTTCTGCCGGCTGTTTCATTAAATGGTGTCCATGCTATGATTGAGGGATGGCTTCTTAATTGACAAACGATTTCTTCCCACTCGCTGATAAAATTCCTGGCACTTAATGGATTGTTTACATCAATACCCCAGCTTGACGATTCGGCCCAGGTTAAATACCCCAGTTTGTCTGCCCAATAATGAAAGCGCTGCTCAAAAACTTTTTGATGAAGCCGTGCCCCATTAAACCCTGCATTTATGGATAATTCAATGTCTTTTTTTAAGGCGGAATCACTTGGTGCTGTCCAGATACCTTTGGGATAAAAGCCCTGGTCTAAAACGAACCGGAGAAAAACGGGTTTATTGTTTAAATAAAATTTACCGTTTTCGGTATGTATTTTTCGCATGCCGGCATAACTTTCTATCCTGTCCAAAACCTTATCATCTTTTTTTAACATGAATACAATATCATATAAAAATGGATTGTCAGATGTCCATAAAATAGGATTGTCAATACTGATTTCAAGAGATGTCCCATTGGTGGCTTTACATTTGCCAAAGGCAACAGTCTTTTTATCTTCAAATACTTCAACCCGGAAGGTTTGACTCCCGTTAGTTCCTTTAAATGTTGGAGTAAAAATAAATTTTTGATTGTCAAGATCGGGAATGATATGACAGGATGTAATGCTCTGTTTGGGCACAGCTTCTATCCATACGGTTTGCCAAATCCCAGTTGTACGGGTATAATGGCATCCTTGAGATGAATAGGTTTGACTTTGTTTTCCAATTGGCTGTATTCCCGATCGGGGCTCATCATTTACGCGCACAACTATATTTATGGTGTCTCCGGCTTTTACACTATCACTTAAGTAATATTTAAATGAAGAAGTGCCGCCAAAATGCACACCCAATGATTGCCCGTTCACAAATACTTCGCTTTGGTAATCTACTGCCCCAAAATGAAGAATAAAGTCCATATCTCCCCATTCTTCAGACACAATTACTTCACGATGGTACCACATTGATTCAATGAAATCGTTATATCCAACTCCGGATAATGTGCTTTCAGGGCAGAAAGGCACAATGATGGTATCGTTAAACCCTTTGCTTTGATATAATTGACGTTCCATGCCTGATTTACCAAAATCAAACTCATAAGTCCACATTCCATTGAGATTTTTCCATAATGCTCTTTTAAAATGTGGTGTTGGGTGTTCCGGGCGTGGGATTTGTCCGAAATTAGATATCACGAATGAATGTGCGATTAAGATGATAATAAATATAAATCCTGTTTTTTTATGCATTTTCTTGATTTATTCAATATACATTGTTTCTGAAAAAGGACCTTTCCTACCCCAAAAATCTATGGCTCTTACTTTTATATATCCCTTGCCATTGTTATCATCCAACGTGAGCAAATAGCCATTTTCAATGAATTTCGTGCTGTTCACTTTTCTAAAATCTTTGTTGTCCTCTGAATACCAAACTTCATAAGTCAGTACATAATCACCGGGATTATTCCATCGTAGCATAATGTCAGTGCCGTTGTTTATGTTGGAATATTCATTAAACCATACTCCTTTAACCTCAGGAGGAGGAGATTTAATATCTGCAGGGACCAGCTTAACAAGGCATACGGATGAGGCAGGAAGATGTATGGTTTCTTTATAATCTCCTTTATTGATTTCAATTGCTTCTGGCTGTTGCTCTATGGATATTTCCTGTTTTTGTCGTAATAAATGAAGCTGGTCATCATTAGGCGATGCAGGTTCTCCCATTTCTTTCCAAAGCGGATATGGGTTTGCATTGTTTTCGTCTATCCGGTATTTTACAAGAAAATATTTTTTATCCAATAGCTTATTGAAATGCAGTGTCACTATCTCGTCACCACAAGCAATTATTGTGTTTTCTTTTTCTCTTTTTTCTCTATTGGAAATATCAATGTTTGTTTTATTGTATAGTACAACTGAGATTCTTCCGTCTTTATGTTTGGTTGGCACAACACCAATATAATCAGGCAATGGTTCTTGGGAATTATTTTCAAGCATTGTTTTTCCTGTCAAAGACAACAATGAAAACACTGTAAATGCAGGTTTTTTAACAAGTGAAAACTCAGAACGGTTTTTTTCTTTGGTAAATCTTGCAAACTGAGTACGGTGTAGCCAACTACCGAGAAAAGCATTGTCATTGCTAAGAATAGCATACTTCATTTTTTCAGCTTCAATTATCTTTCTATAATGAAGATCAACGCTTTGTGCTATAAATGCAGCATGCCAGGGTGTTGCCCTCCACCAATAATCCCGGCGCCAGCCCGAGATAGGATCGGCTTCATCATTTACAAAAGGCAGGTTGATAAATTTTGGATGGTGCTTTTGAACATAGTTAATGACTTCTAATTCCGAATTCACCATTGATTCAGGATCATCTTTAACATGTATGGATATAAAATCTATGCGGCTCCCCTTTTTGCCGGTAAAATAATTTGTGCCGGTATCGCAATGGGCCAAAAGCAATTTCAGGTATTTGCTTTTTAATCCTCCGGGTGTTCCCGGACCGCCAAAACGAATAAGCGGGTCAACTTCCAACAAGGCTTCCGAACAAGCATCGTAATAGTTAAGGAATTCTTGCTCGGTATGTTTCCAAAAGGATCCATAATCGGGTTCATTTACTGATTCGAAATACCATGAGCGTACCTCTTGCAACCCATACCTTTCAATAAAATGAATCACAAGGTCTTTCACCATTCTTTTCCATGCTTCCACTTTTTCTCTTTCATGAAAATTGGTAAAAAATGTTTCGTGACTTTCGGTTTGTGCCTGAAAGTTTTCATCAAACCCTGCAGCAAATTCATTCAGGTTTGATGAAGGGCTGCCCATAATTTCGAATATTGGTTTTAATCCATTTTGTATGAGTACATCCATGGCAGAATCCATGCGCGACCAATTATAAACCGGTGTTGGAGTATTTATACTTTCTACAGCTAAAAGATTCAAAAAATAATGTGGCCTTACATATACCAATCCCTTGTTTGGTACTGCTCCCATATAATCACATGCCTGTCGCATGTCAGGTTGTAAAAGCTCTTCGGCCGGCGAAAACCCTGTGGCATTCCAAAAATTTTGCATAATCCCGGTTTCTGCTGTTGCATCTATATTCACAGCAAAATTGTCCTTAGGATTAACAGCATAATAGTGTTGATAATATAAACTTTTCTTTTCATCATGAAAAGCAATGGCTGTTATTTCACGATTATTTTTAATTATAAAAGGTTTTGTATATTTTGATGAAGTTAAGCACGGCGTACTCCCATCAAGTGTATAATATATGTCACTCTTCTCACTAGCAGAAATATTTATCATTACCTCCTCTTGCTTATAACATGCGGGTTGTGGATTAATATTCAATGTTATATCATTGGTTTGGTGATAATAACATTTAAGATTCAGAAAACCCCAGTATTTACCATGCATCCATATTAATATGCCCTCCTTGTTTTCTTTTCCCTTAATGGCAAAAGAAACTTCTTCCTGTCCCTTATTGCGGGCGTTGTCCAAAAAATCTTTTAACAAGGCTGAAGAAAAAGAATAGTTCTTTTTTCCTTGTTTTAAATGCACCTCGGCCAGCGCCTCCGAGGCAATTTCGGGCCTGTTATTCCAGACAAGCGTATGCTCATCCCATTCACCAACTACAGGAAATAATTGAACAACAAATTGTTGGCCTTTCACATCGGAATGATCAGAAGTTGAAAATCCGCAATGAAATGATAATACGACAGAATCATTTTTCGGTAGATCTTCTATATTGTATTTAATGTAAACTTCTTTATCGGCGTCATCATTATTTTTTGCACATTGATGCCCTTTACTATCACCATAATTTTTTTGCGGGTTTTGTTCATCTACCCATGCATCTTCTATAGGCGATAAGATTTTGAAGGGTGCTTTAAATTGTGCGTTAATAATAAAAGGTATTACTAAAAATACCAGGCACATAATTGTTTTTTTATTTTTCATGCTAGTTATTATTATAATATCTAAGCTTTATTTTTGTTTAAAACGTATATATATTGAAGAAGGTTCCATGTATTATATTTTTATCCCACTTACAGAAATCTCTAATTAGTGTTTACAACTTTCAGCTTATATAATTCGGATCAGTCACTGCCAAATCATATCGTCGGCTTTCTTGAGAATGCGCAGCCATTATCCAAAAATAACAGCTTTTTGCCCCGGGCACCCCTACGGTTGGGTGGTAACCTTCGGGAACAACAACACAATCGCCGGTAGATACAGGATGTACAGCTTCTACTTCGCCCGGCTTACGTGATGCCAAATGCAGGGCAAATTTTGGTTTCGGTATATCAAAATAACAATATACTTCTTCCAGGTCTTTTGTATGCTGATGTGGAGGCCAGCTCGTCCATTTGCCGTCTTCACCAAAGGTAATTCCACAAATAAGCCGGGAACCTTTATCCTGGGGGGCAATGGTCAAAAACACCTCACGTTGATAGGGTGGTTTTCCATGTATTTGATGTATATCCCCCTCGGGAAGACTTAAATCGTATTTGCGGACAAAAAATTCGCCCACGCCTTCATACAAACTGCCTCCTGCAAACATCACCAAGTCGTCCGTTGCAAATACACTTACACTTTTCCCTCCAGGAAGATAAAACGAATCCCGTTCTTCCAACTCATAATGATCGTTTTCATATTCAATCTTTGCTTTACCGGAAATGACTACAATGTTTAATTCCTGGTCATCTTTTTGTATTGTTTGGCTCTTGCCCTTTTTTAAATTTAACCGATAGACCCAGCTGATTTTACATGCTGAATTTTCTGGTGTAATGACTTCATGAAAACCTTCTTCTGAAGGACTGCTATATTTCCAATGTTGTGGTTCTTTAAAATTTTTCATCTTTTTAATAATATTAAATATTGATTGCTATGCTGTTCTATTCATACATTAATATTGGTACAGAGTGTTTTGCATGGTTATTAAATACACGCGGTAATGCCCCCGTCAACATATATGACTTGTCCGTTTACATAACTACTTGCTTCGGATGATAAGAATATTAAAGCCCCAAGAAGTTCTTCAGGGTTACCCCATCTGTCAGCAGGTGTGCGATTTCGCAACCAGGAATCAAACTCTTTATTTTCATATAACGCTTTGGTCATATCTGTTTTGTAATAACCTGGGCCTATGCCATTTACCTGGATGTTATATTTTGCCCATTCCGTGGCCATCCCGCGAGTCATCATTTTCATTCCTCCTTTTGATGCAGCATAAGGGGTAATGGTGGCCCGGCCTAATTCGCTTTGCAATGAACAGATATTGATGATCTTCCCTGATTTTCTTTTAATCATCCCTTTTACAAAGGCTTTAGAAAGTAGGAAAGCAGATTTCAGGTTGGCATTCAATACATCATCAAATTCATCCTCAGGGAAATCTTCTAATGGATGTCGCCGCTGTATCCCGGCATTATTCACAAGTATGTCAGGAGTACCATGTTTTTCAACAATGTGTCCCACAGCTTTTTCTATTTCACTGCTGTTGGTAAGGTCAAATGCAAAAGCATCAACATTAAACCCTTCATTTTTTAATTCATTGGTTGCTTTTTCAAGTTTTTGCTTGTTTCTTCCGTTTAATAGCACGTTGGCCCCGTTTTGTGCAAGGCCTTTTGCAAACACAAAGCCTAAACCGCCACTTGATCCACTTATAAAGACGGTTTTCCCTTTTACATCAAAAAGATTGTTCATATTTAGTTTTATTATATTGGTGATTGGTTGACCAAAATTAAACAAAATTTTTTAATAATGCAAATAACTCATATATTTTTAATTTGTTTATTTGAACCGTCTAAGTACTCTTTTAAAGGTATAGAAATTATGTTTTATAATCCTATTAGACTCTCATTTGTTACCCTTTAACAACAAATGTAACCTGATGATATTTTATTAACATTTAGCTTCAATACTTTTATATTAATCATTTATTAACCTTTAAACTATTTATTTATGAAACGAATTATTATTTCTTTATTAACAAGTATTATCTTGGTATTGAGCAGTTATTCTCAATGGTATGAATACACTGCAACATCGTATGTCAATTATTTTAACGGAACAGAATTGAACCAGATTCATGGTTCGGATACCACATTTTATTTTGAACTTGTATCTGCATTTGGAGCAACCGTTGAGCAAAAAGATGGAATGCTACAACTAAATAAAGTAATGGAAAGTTACCATAAATTCCACCTACATCTTGACAGCATTTCCATTGATATATCGGCTGTTCCTGTTGTTTATTTTGAAGCAAAGGCAACCAATACAATTCCAAATCTTGTTATGCAATTGCATGATACGTCAGGTGGGCTCACCTACGGACAATACCGGTTTGATTTTGGTACAGACTGGCAAGGATTTGAATTCGATGTATCCGGTTCATGGGCAGATGAAACAAGTATTGACAGAATTTCAATTAATGGTGATGATTCTTACACGCTTGAAGATACAGTGTGGATCAGACATTTATATGTAGGAGACACCAGCTATAAAACATTAACTAATTTTAATGCAAATGTTGTTACTGCAAGTCAGGATATCCAAACATATCCAAACCCGGTGAATGACATACTCAATATTTCCGGAGTAGAAATAGAAGAAGTTTTAATCATGGATTTAACCGGTAAGGTTTTAATGATTGTAGCAACTGATGACATTAAAAATAAAATAAACGTATCTGATTTACCAAGTGGTATGTATATTTTAACTGTTAAAACAGAAAACGGAACGATTGAAGAAACATTTATAAAAGAATAATCTTTATTTCCTTTCACTTTTTTGTACATCAAAAAAGCCGGCTGGGGACCGGCTTTTTTTTGGTTAAATGATACATTCATACGTTGCAATCTGATATTTATTCAGGTTGATTTTCAACCCATCGTCTTCAACAGGAATTTCCGTGTTTCTTTCCCCAATAAGATTTGTTTCAAACACATTCTTTATTTTATGATGACTGGTTATTGTTCCATTTTGTGCTGAATCTGTTGGATTATGTATCCTTATTAGAAATGAATTATTGCTACTTCCTTTTTTTAAGGCCGTCATTATCAAGCTATCCGATTGAACTGAAAACAGGCTGTTTGCAGTTGGCAAATGTCCTTTATGGTTCGAAGCAACAAGGTAATACAATGGTTTGTTATTAAATTGTTGAGCGAATAAACCTGTTTTGACTTTTTCATGATTCCCGGCATGAGGGTATATGGCATAATGATATTCAAGCTTTCGCAGGCTTTGGCCCCCTTCTTGTTCCGGAAAATAACCGGAAGCTCTGAATTCAGTGCAAATTCTGTTTTCTACACTCCTTAATAATGTCAATGCTATGCTATGATGCTGGTCACGCAATACTTCATATTCCGTGAAACTATTGGTTAAAACTGATACTCCTTTTTGATTGTCAGATAAATCTACAAATTGTTGCATGGGGTATGTCTGCATATCAGGATAAAACATACCATCATCCAAACGTTCAGGATCTACAGGCCTTTTTTCAACAGAAAAATGACCTCCAGCTACAGATTCTTCCGCATCAATCCCCGTTGGCAGGATCAACCGTAATCGGTGATCTTTAATTGTATTGTCCACTTCTGTTCGGATATCCAGCTTTTTCTCATCACGTTTCAATGTAAATTCAGATGTTATCCTGAGTTCTTTTGTTTCATTACTCCTGTAACTTTCCCCTTCAATCCCTTTATTAGACCTATGCCCGTATGCCGGTAATTCCATGATGGTTTCTACCACAATGGTTGCAGCTAACGGCCCGTTTTGTGTACACCAACTACGATGGTGCGCCACACGACTGTCAAATATTTGATCGTGGTAATGCGGGTAGTGAACCCAATAATCACCCATATCTCCTTCGTCAATAAAATAATGCATAGGAGGAGATTGATAGCCTGTTTCTTTATCCAGTATAGATATGGTTCCGTCCGGGTGGATTGTAACGCTTAAGAATTCATTTTCCATTTCACCAGGTGACTGTGAAATCTCATTCCCTCTGCTTTTCCGAACTACAGGCCACCATTCTCCCTCACGCGGGAATGTATTTTTGGGAACAAGTCTTAATGTTTTATATCCACCTGCAGGAATCATTCCGGTATCAACAAATACTTCATGTCTGTCATGATAAAATGGCAATGCCCGGTTTTCTAAATCATGTACCGCTGTAGTGCGCTCTTTCCGATGAATTGATTGAACCCTGAGCTCATTCCCCGACTCGTCTTTAAACATAAAATCCCATATATTTCGGTCACGGGGAATATCCACTACTACACGGGCAACCTCTTTCACTTCATGCGGTTGTGTATTTATGCATAATAGCAATATATCATCTTTGGCAAAATGAGAAAAATTAATGGAATTGACCAATGCAGAGACAGAGCGTTCAATCATGGTTTCGGATAGCTCAACTACCTGGTTTAGATGATATTCAACATCATTTGCTGTCTTGTCCTGAGTCACCCCGTTGATGCTGTCGTGGGCATGCGATTTTAACAAATATTCCCATGCCAGGTTAATGAATGATTCCGGATATTCATGCCCTTCTGCCATTAACATAGTGGCAAGAGGTTCGGCTTTACATATCAACAAATTCTCTGCTTTTTTATTCAATAACTTAATGTATATGCGTGTAGCCAATGCATTGGCTGAACTGTCAGAAGGGGCATCGTCGCGTAATTCTCCTTTTACAAGCGGTAGCTCATTCCAATTTATGTCTTCTTTTATAGCATTATAGTAATCTACAAAGTTGGAATGGACAAACTCGATGTCCTGGAACTGTTCGTTTGCTTTGTTAATTATCTCAGGCAATAATGGCTGACATGATGAAAAATCACTGCCGTCCATGAGCAATCGTTTGTTTGGAAAATGGGTTTGGGAATAGGCATCCCATGCTTTTTGAAAACCTTTTTGGACAAATTCAGGGGACCATGTTTCATTTTGGCTTTCTGTAATAAAAAAATCCATATTCTGCTTTTCGGGAGCTGAGTTGTGAATGGCCGGCTTTGACTCTCCCCATTGATAACGAAATCCGGGAGAGAAATAATCCATTCCGTTTTTTATTTGGATGTATGCATTGAAAAACACATTTGCCCGGGAATGTTCTCCAAAACGACTGGCAAAAATCTGTGATCCATCGGGTGCTTCCCAAATGAATTCTGATTTAGGAGCGCGTTTTTTAGATACTCTTTTGCCGGCAAATAGTAACTCAAACCCAAGGTCTTTATATATTTGAGGAAATTGTGATATCTGTCCCCATCCAAAGGAGTGATACCCAATTTTAACATATCCCCCATATTTTTCAGATACTTCTATGCCTTTTTGGATGTTCCTGATAAGGCACTCTGCATTCACCGGATATAAGTCGGGTAATGTATACCAGGGGCCTATTCCCAATCGCCCACTTTGTACATGCTTTTGGATAATTTCTTTCTTTTCCGGTCTCATTTGCAAATAATCTTCAACAATAATAGCTTGTCCGTCTAAATGAAAATAGTTATACCGTTCATCTTTTTCAAGTGTATCCAAAAGCTGATCCATAAAATCAACCAATAACGACCTGTTCTTCCAAATCGGGTACCGCCATTCCCTGTCCCAATGTGTATGGGGAATTACATATGCTTTTTGGTTTTTCATTGTGTAGTTTTTTTTTGTTTAAGGAATATCATTATTATGTTAGAATTCTAAATGTTTTGTTAAGAAGAAGTTAGAAGTTAGTAGTGTAGAAGTTAGAAGGGCAACATTCATGCTTTCATTCTTTTTATTCATTCGTCGTTTTTTATTTTTGGTTTAAATAGCATCCTTAAAATTTTAGGCTTCTAAATTCTAAATAACAAATTATAAATGTATTAATTTTTCCATCCATTCAATATTATTTATAATTTTTTCTTCCTGCACCGGATCAACCTTACTATATTTTTTAGCAATAAATGATATTCCAAATTGTTTATGTTCCTTTACTAAGGCTTCATCCTGCTCTAAAACATTTCCCTCTTCATTCTTTGCATTAAAAAACGTTGCGCATACATAGGCTAAAAGAACATTCTCTATTGGTTTATTTTGTTCAGTAGCCAGTTTAATGGGACATACCAACCGGTCTTCACTACCAAGTTTTCGTGGTAAATCACACCCCACTCTAAACACAGTATCTCCAAGTGCTTTGTTCTGAAAACGGTGGATCAAATCATCGATATGTTCATGTAACTGCGATGATGTAAATTCACCAGGATATTTATTCATTAATATCTCCGCTGATTCTTTCATTGCGTAAATAGTAAGGTCTTTAACCAAATCATTGGCCAATACTTCATACATATATTTAGCCTGCGGGAGATGATAATTGCCAATGTAAGCTGCTGCTGCATGTCCTAAATTATGTATGAACAATTTACGGTCCACCCAGGCTTTAATGTTTTGCTTGGGAGCAAGTCCTTTTACATTGGGAATCGGGTTTTTAAATGCACTACCATCAAGTATAAGTGTATTGTAAGGCTCTGCAAATACCTGCAAGGGGTCTTCCCGTATGTCTTTAAGAGTCATAATAGGAACCATCTTTCCAATACTGGTTTCAATGAGTCCTGTCATTTCATCTACAGGAAATGTTAGGGGCAAAATGTCTTTTAATTTATCACGAATAAAATCTCCTGCATTGCGCATATTTTCAGCAATAATGATATCCAGAGCAGGAATCCTGTTCTGTTTGCGTTGTACAATACCTTTGGCTAACAGAGGAATAATATAAGGCAATCCCTTTTGCCCGACCGAAAGAGCTACAAGGGAACAGGTTGCTAACTCGTTTACAATCGAATCATGTTCATCCGCAAGTATTCCACGGACATGCTGAACGTTAATAACTTCTTCATTTTCTTCTGATTTGATCACCACATTGTATTTTTTTTGCCGATTTAATGCGTTGATGGTTTTTTGGTCAATGTCTACAAAGACCACCTCAAAACCTGCACGTCCAAATAGCTGCCCGATAAAAGAACGTCCTATTTTACCTGCTCCGAAAATGACAATTTTCTTTTCCATGACTATTTTGATAAAAATTTGGCATAATCCGACACCAATAAATGAAGCGGTTCACCGTCTTCTTCAATTTCAGGGAACCGTCCTACGGGTTCATAAAAGCAATTGTCGGTGTTATCGTCATTCACCGAACTTACTTCACCGACCAGTACTCTGCCTTTGTCTTTTTCTCCATAAAATCGGTGATACATATAAGGTTCGAGACAAATACTATCTCCCGGCTCTAAGATTACTTCCCCTCCGGCTTTTACAAGAACAGGGTAACTGTCTATCTTGACAGTCAATGGGTCCTTGCTTAGCGTTTCCTTATCAGCTGCTTTGTATAATTGAATCACTAAATTCCCCCCTCCCCGGTTAATGATATCTTCTTGCTTATTCCAATGAAAATGCATGGGGGTTTCCTGGCCCTCTTCAACAATCATGATCTTCTCGGCATACAGCTTATTGTTATCTTCCAGATTTCCGTTTCGTAATGTGAATAAAAACAACCCGCGGTTGTAAAAATCGCCGCTCCCAAAATCGGTGATGTCCCATCCCATGGCATTGTTTACGATTTCATCGTACTGCCCCGATTCTTTTTTCCAATCGGCAATACTCCAATGCGCCCATTTTGGAAGTTTAAATTTGTATTCATCTAAAAATGCTTTAGCATCTTTGATGATGGCATTGATTTCTGATCTTTTCATAATAATGTATTTTATTGTTAAACGTTTAAGTTATTGGGCAAAATAAAAGGAATAAAAATCATTTCGTTTCGCTACAAAGTCGGGTGTTTTGAAATAGTGATAAAAAACACTATTTAATATTTTTTCATCGCTTCTCCCACTGTTGATTTCCATCCTTATACTTCCATCCTGATGTACTTAGGTCCAGTTTATTTTTTGCTGGTGCATTGAACACAAAGTCTTTTGTATAGTTCCAATCCTGAATTCCGCTTAATGCATCAAAACGGGTAATGTTTTGTGCACCAACTGCACACGCCATTTTAACGGATTGTTCTATCGTCAATCCATTTAAATATGAGGAGAGAAACCCTGCAATACTTGAATCACCCGATCCGGTAGCGGATGCAATCTCCTTCACATAGTAGCTTTCTTCATGTATTTCTCGGTCGGCCCAGTTATCAAGGTCTGCCGGCTTAGTCTTTCCGATGGTCAATAATTTTTCTTTTTCGGCTGTACGGATATAAAACCCTTTTTCACCACATTTTATAACCACTATCTTTGCTCCGTAATTCAGCAATTTATCACTCAGGACAGAGAGCAAACCGGGATCAAAATGTTCTAACAGGTCGTGTGGGTTGGAGTTTCCTCCCATCTGCTCAAATTTATCACGGGCAATCATATACATGATTTCTTCATAACTGGGTAAGAACAAATCCACATGCGGAAGGGTTTTTTCCAGCACTTTATCCCAATCGGTTTGTCCGGATTCAGAATTTCTGTCTGGAATAGACATATCAAGCGAAGTGGTTACGCCCAGGCCTTTCACCCGTTGAAAAGCTTCGGCCAATTGTTGACCTTCATTTCTGAACATATTTTGCATCAAAGGAGGATATCCAAAATGAAACAATTCGGCATTTTTTATAAAATCATAATCCAGGTCATCCGCAACAAAGGTGTTGTTGGCTCCCGGATTATGAAGAAAAATCCGGTCAACTCCTGGAGGCACGATTACTATCGTGTATGATGTCTGTTCTCCTTCCATCACGATCATACCATCATGATTGTTCTGCTCTTTAAGCAGCCCAACAAGGCCATTGCCAAAGAGATCGTCTCCGACTTTGCCCATCAATTTGGTTTTAATTCCCATTTTTTGAAGGGCAATCCCGGTATTTGAAACCGGGCCACCACTTGAAATATTGACTTCACCCATGTTTATGAGCTTCCCGGGCACAAAAAGTTGACTCATAGGCATCCCGCGTGGTGATAAAAATTTAGGTGTTACATCCAGGCATATGTGGCCGGCGACAATGACTTTATAATCTGTATTTTTCATTTTTTTACATTTTTGTATTTGTTTCAATTTATTTTTCTATAAAAGGTAATTCTCCGCGAATTCATACATAGCCAGAGCATTTTCCGCTGGAATGGCATCAATCAGGGTATTGCATGTAGCCAGTATGAATCCGCCCCCAGGTGCTGCAATATCAATGGTTTCTTTTACAACACGCTCTACTTCTTCGGGTTTGGCAAAGGTCATCACATGATCAAGGTCAATGTTCCCCATCAAGCAAATTTCATTTCCATAGTCTTTCTTTAGCTGAGCAATATCCATACCTGCCGATGGCTGTAAAGAGTGAATCCCATCAAACCCACATTGGATAATCCGGGAGAAAACAGAATCCATCTTTCCGTCTGAATGAAAGAATACAGGAACATCTTTATGCTTTTTGATCTCTTTGACCGCTTGTTCATATAAAGGGTAAGCTATAATTTCCATGGTTTCTTTCGGCAGGAAAACGCCTGAATTGAAGGCAATATCATCGGTGATGAGCACAGCTTCTGCACCTTTGTCTATAAACAAATTTGCTTTGGCAATTTCAAACTCCATTATTTTTTCACCCAGCGTTCTTATTTCATTGGGATTGGTAAGGCAAAACATCATATATTCTTCCATCCCAAGCATTTCATTTGTCATACTCACGGGCCCGCCAATTTGGGCAAATACAAAGAAGTCGGTTTTATTGGCAAAATCAATAATGCTTTGCCCGGTAATCTTCTTTATATCCGGAACAGGATAGTTATGTGCGTCTGTAATATCAGCGATCGCTGGTTTAATAACATGGCTGCTCAATCCGGTTGATTTGAAATCATATCCATACACGGAACGGAAAATGGGATTGCCATCCTCATCTTTTCCAATTTGTTCTGCGGGCCATTCACCCAGATTTACCAGGTCCATGTGCAATAATTCGCGAACTTCCTTTTCCCTGTCAAAATATTGATAATCCAATGGATAATCTTTCCCCAATAATGTATTGGCTATATTGGATTCAATAAATATTTCACCTTTGGGGACTTTATCTGTTTCATTATGTGCAATGGCTGCACGAACACGTTCTTTTTTTGTCATAATTCAATATGTTTTATTCTATGCCTTTCCAATCTATCTTGATAGATTGTTTCGCATCATGCGATTTTTTTATGGCATCAATCAATACATCTACATTAAACCCATCAATAACATTGGGCTGAATTTGTTTTCTATGCTTAAGGCTTTGAACAATCTCTTCCATTTCTGTATCAAATGGATTTACTTTGTCGAACCGATATTCGGTGACTGTTTCAGATTGATTGTCGTAATGTTCAAGCAATGCAGGATTATTTTCCGGCTGATCCCACATGACGGTAGACAATTTAATGCGGCCACCGGTTCCATTTATTTCAATATATTCATCCCATGAATTTTT
The DNA here is from genome assembly GCA_964549265.1 of uncultured Bacteroidales bacterium. Taxonomy (GTDB): domain Bacteria; phylum Bacteroidota; class Bacteroidia; order Bacteroidales; family JBBRXJ01; genus CAYMKE01. Next base: position 18,838 of record CAZJWE010000029.1, read on the forward strand.
TTCATATCCAATTTTAGAAAGCGGGTGTGACGCTGCTTCAAAATTCACCACCAATCCGGTTTGATACTCGAACATGGCGGTGGCTTTACGGTCGAATAATGTATTTTTCACATAATCGATGTGCCCGTATACCCGTTCGGGACGTCCAAGCAAACCCATGAAAGCATCTAGCAAATGACTTCCGGCGCATTTCATGATGGCTCCGCCATAACTGGGAAATACAAAATCCCAATCTCCTAATTCTTCTGTTTGGTAAAAGTTACCCCAGGGCTGATATGTCCTTACCTGTGCACTAAAAATGTGTCCCAATGAGGGTAAAATCTGCAAGGCTTTTTTATATGCCGGGAAAAACCTTTTCATGTATGAGACAAAAAACAGTTTGCCACTTTTTTTTGCAGCATTTACAATATCATAAGACTCATCCGGGTTATCTGCCAATGTCTTTTCGCAGATAATATCTTTCCCTGCTTCAAGTGCGTCTATGCATATTTGATGGTGATATTTTCCACTTGTTAAAACACTTATCACATTCACTTCCGGGTTATTTACAACCTCTTTATAATCTTTTGAAAATGCTGTTCCAAACTCGTCAACCCAGGGTTTAGCTGTCTCTTCGTTAATGTCTGCTATATGAATGATTTTAGCACCTGCTTTTTTCAATCCGGCAAAATGAAAACGGGAAATATTTCCGCAACCGATTATTCCAAATGTTGGTTCCATATATTTATTTTTTAATGTTGTTCTTCAATTATTGAATTAGTGTCTGTTCATAAATTAAAGTGTTTGGATCATAATGTTCGATAACGAGGCTTGCGCGGCCCCAAAAAGCGCAGTTTACTGAAGTAAATGAGCAATTTTGGGGCAAGCGTAACAAAGTTAGCGGACATGATGGAACAAACACTAATTAATCATAATGCTTTTTAAAGCAGTAGCTTTATCCTGCACTAAATTTTTAAGTTCATCCTGCAAATCCTTCAGTTGGAAGGTTTTTCCAATCAATGGCTTCAGGTCTACCATTCCTGCTTCTACAAGTTCGATGCATCGAGGAAAATACAAAGCCGGAGATGCAAATGAGCTACGGAGTTGTATTTTGTTAAAATGAAAAGTGTTGGCATCAAATGTAATGTTAGCATTGGGGCCGTATTCAATACCAATGAATGCAATGATGCCTCCCCAGTTTGTAATATCCACAGCCGGTTCAATCAATTTTGGAGGGGCTGATACGAGTACTTTATCCACTCCTCCCCTGGGGAATTTATAATCCTTAAGCGATTCTTTATCAGTTTGTATAATGGTGGCACCAAATTGTTCTGCAATTTCCAATCGTTTTTTGCTTTGTGAAAGCTCGGCAGCATAGATGTTGCGCGCACCCATTAATTTAGCCAATTGTAAAGCCATAAGCCCAATGGGACCCAGTCCAATGATCAATACATCATCATTCATCTGAATATCTGCTGTATACGCCATATCCAATGCTACCCCCAAAGGTTCAATCATACTGGCTTCTTCAAAGCTCATTTTTTCAAATTGTACGACGGTTTCCCGGGGTACAATAATATAATCGGCAAAACCCATAGGCCCGGTTTCCCAAAAATTAGGACCGTTATTGTCTAATTCCGGAGAACCGTTTCGTGCTGCTTTTGAAAACCTATCATAAGTTCCGGTTTCCAATACCACTTTGTCTCCCGGCTTTACATGTGTAACATTTTTTCCGATTTTTTCTACGACACCAGATATTTCATGTCCAAACGGTTTCCAATCTTTTGCTTCTGAATTGGCAACGCTCAGGTCATGACCACATATACCACATGCTTTAACACGGATTAAGACTTCTTCATCTTTCATTTCCCTTGTTGGGAACTCTCTCACTTCCACCTTAAATGGTGATTTTACATAAGCTGCTTTCATTTGTTTATTTATATTTTAGTTGTTATTACAAATATACGAATTTTTTTCTTAAACGTTTAAGTTAATTGTAATTTTTTTAATATTTTTATTGTAAGCCATTATAGTTTAATAGTTTAAATTGTAGAATCTTTAAAGATAATATTGGCATCCAATGTTGTATGAGTTCGTATGTTGGATTTGGACGATGAGCTTTTAAGGATATCCATTGCACTCTCGGCAATTTCATTAATCGGCAAATCAATAGTTGTAAGGTTAAATCCGTTAATGGCCGGGATGTTAATATTGTCACAACCGGTAACCATAATATCATCCGGAATGTTCAGCCCTTTTTCTTTTAAGCCCCTGGTAATGCCATATCCTACATGGTCATTCACAGCTATGACAGCATCCGGTAATGTTTTGTATTTTTCTAAATAATGTAAAATTGATCGATATCCAACATCAAAACTATATTCATTGCCAATATTATAATAATGTTCATTGGTAAAGGACATTCCATTTTCTTTGAATGCTTGCTTGATTCCTTCGAGCCTTATTTTTACAAAATATTCATTGCTGTCTCCTCCAAAAAACACAATATTCGATTGGGGCTTTTTATTAAAAATATAATCTGTCAATTTATAAAGACTCGATTGTAGGTCTATTGTAATATTACTCGATTTTATACTGTTGTAATTTGCTCCTATAAAGACCAGAGGGATGGAAACATGCTGATTGTCTTTAAAAATAGATGCATAATGATCTTCGGTGGCATTATTCCCGGGAATGATGATAAGTGCATCGGCATTTTTGCTGATAAAACGTTCAATAATCTCTTTTTCGGCCTCAAGATTTTTATTGGTACAGCCTAAAAGTACAAAATAGTCATTCAACCGGGCATGTTGTTCGAGTTTTATAACCAATTCACTCTGAAACGATATAAAATCAGGGATGATCAATCCGACAATGTTAGTGGTTCTGGCTTGTAAGCTTCTGGCAACAGAATTGGGTACATACCCCATTTTTTTAGCAATGTCGAGTATCTCTTGTTTTTTTGTTTCACCTATTCCTTTTTTATTATTCAGGGCATACGATACGGTTGCAACAGAAACATTGGCCTTTTTAGCAATGTCTTTTATTGTAATCATGAATCTTTATATTTTCTCTCGTTTTTTTTAATTAAATACTTTTTTAAAAATTATAAATATTGTCGTCATTTTTAGATTACAGGATTATAGAATTCGTAAAAGCTTCATGGGCAGCAATGTATAGTAATTGCCTCATCACATATATACCCCACATAAACTCTTTCTCTACATTTCATTCAGTATTTATGTTGTAAAGATATTAAATTTTATTTAAGCGTTTAAGGTTATCCATATATTGACCTTTTCTTTAAACTTTTCTATACATTGCTGGCGTCATCCCTTCTAGCATTCTGAATGTTTTAATGAAATTGCTTGTGCTGTCAAAACCTACCTCTACACCTATCTCGGAAATGCTTTTTGATGTATGTTTTAATTTTTCCTTTGATATATTGATCCTGTAATTCAGGAGATAAGCATATGGACTGGAACCAACAATTTTTTTAAACATCCTTGAAAAGTGGTATTTACTTGCATAGGCAGCATTGGCAATATCTTCCAATTTTAAATCGCCGGTATAATTCTTTTCAATAAATTCAATGGCTCTGTTTACCATTTTATTGGGTTTATGATTTTTTATTTCACCAAGCCGGCTGGCTGTACAATGAAATATTTCTGATAATAAATTAGATACCAGAGACATGATCTGCGCATCAATATTTTTTACCACTTCTTTTATGCTTGATAGTGCATATAAATTATCCAGACTTTTTTCAATAGGGCTGTTTTTGCCTAACTGCATAACAGGTCCGTAAATTCGATAAATTGTATCATGCATTTTTTCACAATTATTGCCATAAAAATGCAGGTATTTAAATTCCCAATTATTTCCTCCTTTTACGCCATAAACATGATATTCTTTACAGTTGATAAAAAAGAGATCTCCTGGTTTAATGACATAATTTTTTCCCTGATATGTTAAAAATGCATTTCCTGATAAAGTATATACCAATAACACGCTTTTCATTCCCGTTCTTATAGTTTTATGTCCAACTCCACAACAATAAAAACCGGTTGATTGAATATAATAAAATACAGATCTTGCTATTTCCCCAGGAGTATGATGAAACTCTTTACTTTTTATAATTACAAGCTTTGATTGGTCTTTCATATGTTTATTTTTAATTTTTCAATGGTCATATGGAGCTCGCCATGTGTTTAATCTATTGACTTTGAGTAAACCAAATAGCTTTTCAATAATCATGCTCGTGTGTGTCAAAAAAATTGTCATGGCTCGGTTCATATGTTTATATTTTATTTAATCCTCAATATTGATTCATTTTCTTGTCTTCTGAATTCAAAATAAATACTATTTTCACTAAAAATGCAGTAATACCATTTTAATAAGGTTTGGATTTATATCAGATAGCGGTATGCGCAGTAAGGGATTTCGAAGCTACTTCCTTATCAAGATGCAGAAAAACTGAAACAAGCCACAGACGCTGAATTACGCTGCAACCCCCGTATTGCGTATGTGACCGCATGTTACCAACTGGCCGTTCTTGCTACCTGTCTGTATATCAATTATTTTAATCGCTTTTTGCTGCAATTTTCTTTGTCGGCGTGATGGGGCGGGATGGGCTGGAAGGCTCTTTTGGCATTTTTGGAATGAGGGCAAGCCTTGCGGGAATGCCAAATGTGCCTGACAGCGAAGGGACGGTGTGTGCTGGATTATCATTTCATTAGCTTTTTTAAGTCCTCTTCTTCTTTTCCCTGCTCTATCAAGTAGCA
>CAZJWE010000030.1:0-23325 GCA_964549265.1 uncultured Bacteroidales bacterium
CTATGAAAAACTCTGAAAATTTTGATGCGAAGGAATTATTAGAAGTCCCCTTAACGTATGCAAGATAAACTCATTGAATGTGTACCCAATTTTAGTGAAGGAAATAATCTGTCTGTTATACAACAAATAGCAGAAGAGATCAGAAGGGTGCCGGATGTTTATCTCTTACACATAGATTCCGGTAAAAGTGTTAACAGAACTGTCATGACATTTGCCGGAAAGCCATTGCAAGTGGCGGAAGCAGCATTTTTGGCTGTTCAAAAAGCTGCCGAACTTATTGATATGAGAAAACAAACCGGACATCATCCCCGGATCGGTTCAACCGACGTGTGTCCGCTCATTCCTCTTCACAGGTCAACCATGACAGAAACGATTCAACTTGCCAGAACATTAGGCAAAAGAATTGGCGATGAATTGCAGATTCCGGTTTATTGTTATTCTGAAGCAGCTTTTGATAGCAAACGAAAAAATCTTGAGCATTGCAGAAAAGGCGGATACGAACGATTAAAAGAACAGATGGGATGTACTGACAGAAAACCTGATTTCGGGCCTGTTCATTTTAATGAGAAAACTGGTGCAACGGCTGTAGGTGCCAGAAATTTTTTAATAGCTTATAATATAAACCTCGATTCTTCATCATTAGAGATTGCTCAATCCATTGCAAGGTCAATAAGAGAAAATGCCCCGAAAGGTTGTAGAACAAGTAACAATCATGACGGAATAAAAAACGTGAAAGCAATTGGCTGGCATATCCCGGAGTTTGACGGAAAAGTACAAGTATCTACAAACATAATAAATTTTCATGAAACACCTGTTTACAAAGTGTTTGAAAGAGTGAAACAAGAAGCGGAAAAGTGGAATGTTAATGTAACAGGATCCGAAATCGTAGGACTGATTCCCAAAAGAGCACTCATGGATTCCGGATTATTTTATATGCGTCATAACAAGAATCATATTATTCATGATGAAAATGAATGCATTCATGATGCTATAAAAAGACTGGGACTGTCGGATTTATATCCTTTTGATAATCAGCAAAAAATATTAGAAAATGTGATGAGCCAGGTGATGAGGGGACATAAAAATTTTGGTATTTCACATGATTCTTGAAACAAAATAGCTATTTATTCAGTATAATTAAATATCGGTATCTCGTTGCAGGCGTCTGACATTTGAAGAAATGAGGAGATAATATGTCAGCATTTTGTAAATTATAGTCCATAAATGATTACAAATCTATATAATTTTTTTATTTTTAGCCATTCGTTTTAAATCAATTAAAAATGGAACGATTTTTATTATTTCTTCTTGTCACAGTCTTTTTTGGGTTCAATTCAAATAAAACCCAAAAATCATCCATACAAATGGTTTTTGTAGAAGGAGGTACTTTTACAATGGGAAATAAAAAAGGGGAAAAGAATGAAAAACATGAGCATAAGGTGGAGTTAAACGGGTTTTATATGAGTAAATATGAAATTACCAATGCCCAGTTTTGTGAATTTCTGAATGAAAAAGGAAACCAGCAGCAGAGTGGTGTCTCATGGCTTGACATCAATGATAAGCATTGCACAATTGAACAAAAAGACGGTGTTTTTGCACCTGAAGAGGGATATGCCGATCATCCGGTGTCAGAAATTACCTGGTATGCAGCCAAAGCATTTTGCGAATGGGCAGGAGGGAGGCTACCTACCGAAGCCGAATGGGAATATGCTGCAAAAGGCGGTAAAAATGGAAGAAATACTATTTTTAGTGGAAGCAATAAACCAATGGAAGTGGCATGGTATGTTAATAATTCAGGGGGTAGCACACGTCCCGTTGGCACTAAAGCACCTAATGAATTGGGTATTTATGATATGACAGGCAATGTGTGGGAGTGGGTAAATGACTGGTATTCAGGTGAGTATTACAGAAAAAGCCCAAAAGAAAACCCACCGGGGCCCGAAGAAGGAACATACAAAGTAATCCGTGGCGGCAGTTGGGTTAGTTTTAGTGAAGCAAATTTAACCAATACCATTAGGGTTATTGCAAATCCTGATGACACGGGAAATGTAGGATTCCGTTTATGCAAAGACAAAGAGTGATACACAATATACCACATTATTCAGTATAAAATTATAATTTATGATACAGTCAATGACAGGCTATGGCAGATCTGTTTGTAAAATTGGAGCAAAACAGTATTGCATTGAGATAAAATCTCTGAATCACCGGCAAACAGATATAGGAGTTAAAATTCCACCATATTTCAGAGAAAAAGAAATGAGCATCCGTGATGTATTATTGTTGCATTTGCAGCGGGGCAAGATAGAGTTGTATATTGGAAAAGAAAGCTCAGAAGAAAGTGAATTACAGATTAATAAACAAATAGTTAAAAAATATTACCATCAATTAGATGAAATCTCAGGTGATTTGAATATTAAACATCAGGAACCACTCATCTCCGCAATTTTAAAACTTCCTGATGTGATTACAAAACAGTCGCCCCAATTGGAGCAGGATGAATGGGATAAAATAAGGGAAAGCATTGAACAAGCTGTTCAAATGCTGGTTAGCCACAGAAAAGACGAAGGCAAAGCAATGGAAAAAGATATCAGGGAACGGATTCATTTTATCAAAGAACATATTAAAGAAATTAGTAAATTTGAACCCTGTAGAATTGAAAAAATAAGAGACAGGATTCAGAAAAATCTGAACGAATTTTTGGATCATACCAATAAAGACAATGAACGCTTGGAACAAGAGATTATTTATTATATTGAAAAACTTGATATCAATGAAGAAAAAGTACGTCTTGAAAATCATTGTGAATATTTTTTAGACATATTGCAACTAAATGAACCGGTTGGAAAGAAATTGAATTTTATTGCACAGGAAATGCTTCGCGAGATCAATACGATCGGTTCAAAAGCCAGTGATAGTGATATTCAAAAAATTGTCATCACAATGAAAGATGAATTAGAAAAAGTCAAAGAACAAATAATGAATATTTTATAATATTAATTTTTTTATTGATTAAGTGGAAAATACAGCAGATTCAGGTAAGTTGGTGATCATTTCTGCTCCTTCCGGGGCCGGGAAAACAACAATAGTAAAACACCTTGTAAATCATATTAAAGAACTGGAATTTTCAATTTCTGCGTGCAGCAGGGATAAACGGCCGGGTGAAATCTATGGAAAAGATTATTACTTTTTAAGTCCGAAAGAATTTGAACATAAAATTGAAAATGATGAATTTGTAGAATGGGAAGAAGTGTATGCAGGAAAATATTATGGAACACTTAAATCTGAGGTCAACAGAATATGGGAAAAAGGCCACCATGTGTTGTTTGAAGTTGATGTGAAAGGCGGAATGAGTATTATGAAAAAATATCCAAACCGTTCTTTGTCAATATTCATCCAACCTCCTTCTATAGAAGAGTTGAAGAGACGTTTAAAGAACCGGGGCGCTGAAAACGATGAAGAAATAAATGCCAGACTGAAAAAAGCCGGGATTGAACTTCAGTTTGCCGGTTATTTTAATAAGGTGATTATTAATGATGAAATTGACCGGGCATGCAAGGAAACCGAACAATTGGTGCGGAATTTTTTATTTTCATCAACTGATTAATGCATTAAAGATGAGGCAGCACAAAATCTTTTTACAACTTTATGAACTTTAAAAAACATTATAAACTAAAATAAACGAGTGAAAACAGGATTATTTTTTGGTTCATTCAATCCGGTACATATAGGGCATCTTGCAATAGCGAATTATATGAAGGAATTTACAGACCTTGAGAAGATATGGTTTGTCATTAGCCCACAAAACCCGTTAAAAAATAAAGCGGACTTATTGGAAGATCATTTACGTTTAAAGATGTTGGAGTTAGTATTTGATGATTATTGTGAAAATGATTATCTTATTTCTGATATTGAATTCAGTATGCCAAAACCCTCGTACACGGTCAATACAATTAAAAGAATACAGTCGGAAAATCAAGGCAGGGAATTTGTAATGATCATAGGAAGCGACAGTTTGTTGAATCTGCCAAGATGGGATTCTTATGAAGAAATCATTGATCGTTGCCAACATTATGTGTATCCACGCACTGGGTATCCTTTGGAAAAAATCAAAACCTATAAAAATACCCATGTTATAGATGCTCCAAAGATTGATGTATCTTCAAGCTTTATCAGAAAAGGATTAAGAGATGGACGTGATATGAAATTTTTTCTTCCTTCTATTGTTTATCATTATATAAAAAAACATAAACTTTACAGTTAAAAATTTTTATTTCGAATGATTACATTATTAACATATTTATTAGTTGCATTGTTTTTTTCTTTTTTATGTTCTATCCTTGAAGCTGTTTTACTTAGTATTACCCCTTCGTACATTGGTGGAAAGATCAAAGAAGGGAAAAAGGTAGGACTGGCACTCAAAAAGTTTAAAGACAATATTGATATTCCTTTGTCTGCTATTTTAACACTCAATACATTTTCACATACCATTGGAGCAGCAGGAATAGGTGCTCAGGCCCAAAGACTATGGGGAAATGAATATTTGTCTGTTGTCTCAGGAATTTTGACATTATTGATCTTGATTTTTTCTGAAATTATTCCCAAAACACTGGGTGCAAATTATTGGAAATCGCTGGCACCATTTACAGCCCGTGCATTATATATTTTGGTTTATTCGCCCCTGTATCCGTTTTCTTTATTGGCTAAGGGAATTACCAAACTATTGAGCCCTCCTGAATCCCGCCAAAGCATATTAAGTCGTTCAGAATTTCAGGCCATGGCAGAACGGGGTATTCAGGAAGGAATATTTAAAAAAGAAGAGTCGAAAATCCTTTTAAACCTGATGAAATTCAACAGGATTATCACCAAAAGCATTATGACACCCCGAACTATAATGGTGGCTGCGCCCGAAGACGTTTCAATCGAAGAGTTCTATAACAGTTATGATGAGCTCAAAGTTTCCAGAATCCCCATTTATAAAGAACATATTGACAATATCACAGGAGTTGTGTTGAAAGACGAAGTATTGCAAAACATTATTGACAATGCCGGCGATAACTTACTGAAAAGCATCAGCAGGGACGTTTATGTTGTGAACGAACAAATGCCGATCATTAAATTATTTTATAAATTGATTGATAAAAAGACTCATCTGGCTATTGTTGTGGGTGAATATGGAGAAACATCCGGATTGGTAACCATGGAAGATATTATTGAAACGCTTGTAGGCGTTGAGATCATGGATGAACAGGATGATATTGAAGATATGCAAAAACAAGCCCGTAAAAACTGGGAAAACCGTGTGAAGCGCATGGGGCTTATTCGTGATGCAGAAGAAAACGAATGATCTCTATATGATTGCTTTTTGAATGCTTGTTTGTCCGGTTTCTATAGCTTTTTCATTCAGTGGCAGCATGTGATGATACCGTTTGGGCAAAGCTTCTTTTAGCCCCCGTTTCAGGCTTTCGAGTTTAATGACCGGTTTAATTTGAATGAATGCTCCCAATACAATCATATTGAATATTTTTGTAGTTCCTAATTTTGATGCCTCGTTGACAGCGTCTATACTGAAAATATCAATATCTGTGCGCTCGGGGTGTCGTTTTATTCCGGTTGTTTCATATAAAAGTAAGCCTCCGGGTTTGACTTTGGGTTCAAATTTATCAAGTGATTGCTGGTTTAGTACAATGGCAGAATCAAAAGAATTGATGATGGGAGAACTGATTTGTTTGTCACTCAGCACTACAGTAACATTGGCAGTGCCGCCACGCATTTCAGGCCCGTATGAAGGCATCCAGGTGACTTCCAGGTTTTCCAATATCCCGGAATAACATAATATTTTTCCCATAGATAATACACCCTGCCCTCCAAATCCGGCAAATATAATTTCTTCTGTCATATTTATATTTTGTTTATCAGGTTCGTTTTACAAAAATGTTCTCACACATCTATTAGATTATATTTTTATTGTATCTAACTTTTTACTGTTTTTCCATCCACTTTAATATCTCCTAGTGGATAAAACGGAAACATATTTTCTTCCATCCATTGATTGGCTTCTATTGGCGACATCTTCCAATTGGAATTGCAACTGGAGACTATTTCTACAAAAGACAATCCTTTTTCGAGTGTTTGACTTTCAAATGCTTTACGGATGGCTTTTTTTGCTTTTCTTACGGCGCCGGCCTTGTGTACTGCCTGTCGGGTAACATAATATGTGCCTGGCAGGCTTGCTGCCAGTTCGGTGAATTTCATGGGGTGTCCCATCTGTTTTATGTCTCTTCCGTAAGGTGTTGTGGTAGATTTCATGTGTTCCATAGTGGTAGGTGCCATTTGTCCGCCTGTCATTCCATACAAGCCATTATTAATGAAAAAGATGGTGAAGTTTTCTCCTCTGTTGCAGGCATGCACTGATTCTGCAGTTCCAATAGCAGCCAGATCGCCATCGCCCTGGTAAGAAAAGACATATTTGTCGGGGCGTGTACGTTTAACACCTGTTGCCACTGCTGCTGCTCGTCCGTGCGGGCCGGCAACAAAATCCAGGTCAATATAATCAAAGATAAAAGCAGAACAACCTACAGAAGCAACCCCAATGGTGTTTTCCTGGATGTTCATTTCTTCAATCACCTCTGCAATGAGCCGGTGTGCTGTTGAGTGTCCGCAGCCCGGACAATGATGCATGGGCTTGTCTGTTAATAAAGATGATTTTTCGTATACTAAATTTTGTTTATCTGTAATCTCTGTTGTGTATTGTATATCGGGCATTATTTATCCTCCCAAAAATTTTTCTTGAATGTTGTTGACAATATCGTCAGGTTGAGGGATCATTCCTCCCATACGGCCATAAAATTGCACATTGGTTTTTCCATTGACTGCAAGCCGCACATCTTCGACCATTTGGCCAGCATTCATTTCTACAGTTAAAATACCTTTTACTTTTTTTGCAAGTTCTGCTATGCGCTGTTCAGGGAAAGGGAATAGCGTAATAGGCCTTATCAGCCCGGCCTTAATGCCTTTTTTCCGGGCATCTTCTACTGCTCTTTGACAAATGCGTGACACCGACCCAAAAGCTACCAGCAAATATTCTGCGTCTTCGCATTGAAATTCCTGGTATTGTACATCTTCAACCATCATTTGTTTGTATTTGTCCTGTAACTTTTGGTTTATCTTTTCAAATGTTTCTGAATGCAGTTCCACCGACTTGATTACATTTCTGTCTCTGGTTTCAGGTTTTCCTGTTGCAGCCCAAGGTGTTTCACTCGGAATATCTCTATTTGCAGTACGTTCAATTTGTTCAAAGAAACTTACTTTTTCCATCATTTGCCCGATCATTCCGTCTGCAAGTATCAGCACCGGATTCCGGTATTTAAATGCCAGGTCAAAACCCTGCCTTACAAAATCAGCCATGTCTTGCACCGATGCAGGGGCCAGTACCAGAGTACGGTAATCGCCATGGCCACCTCCGCGTGTTGCCTGGAAATAATCTCCCTGTGAAGGCTGTATAGTTCCTAATCCCGGGCCACCCCTGGCAATGTTAACAATCAGGCAGGGCAGTTCACTGCCTGCAAGGTAAGAAATGCCTTCCTGCATCAGGCTCACACCCGGCCCGGAAGAGCTGATAATGACTTTTTTTCCTGATGCAGCAGCTCCGAATACCATATTAATGGCTCCTATTTCGCTAGCTGCCTGCAATACGATCATACCTGTCCGTTCTTCTGTTTTTTGAGCAGTCAGGTATTCCATTATCTCTGATTGTGGTGTGATGGGATATCCAAAATATGCATCGGCTCCGGCACGTATAGAAGCTTCTGCAATGGCCTCATTCCCCTTCATTAATTGTATATCTTCCATAAATTGTCTCCTTAAAAAAAGCAAAAATCATATACCTTTTGAAGAAAATTCAAAAACATTCAAAGTTACCATTTTTTTTGATTGATTATTCACTTTGTTCACGGTAAACCTTTATTACTCCATCAGGACAAACGACTGCACAGTTGGTGCAGCCCGTACAGGCATCGGGATTGGTAACATACGGATAATTGTACCCTTTTGTGTTTAATTTTCCGGAAAAGTCTATGATTTTTTGCGGGCAGGATGTGATGCAAATTCCACATCCTTTACATCCTTCTATATCTATTTTGATCGCTCCTTTTTTCTTCACTGCTGAATTCATAATGTTTACAATTCTTATTTTCTTCCAATATATATCCATTCAGTTATAATATATCAAAAGTAATAAATTTATTGAATGAATGGAGTTTTTATTTATTTAAAATTATTCTAAATAAGCAACAGGATTAAATTTTTTGAATTTAAATTTCTGAATATAACAGGATTTGACGGCAAATTATTGTTGAAGAAAAAGAGTGTAAGAAAATAATTTATGAAAGAGTGATCGTAATAAAACAGTATAAAATTAAAAATTGAAATTAAACAGTTTAACTGGTGCTGTTTATTGCCACTACTTTATAGGTTAAATCATTTTCAGAAATGAAACCCAACGGTTGTTACAAATCTATGTTTATTTTCATTTATATCGGCAAATTCACTGCCTAAGTAAGGTATGTGATTATATTTTTTTTGAGATAAAACATAAGCAAAATCAATGTAAGTGTTTTCAAATCTTATTCCTATGCCCCCTGTATAAAGCATGTAATTGTAATCATTTATATTTTCATTTTTAAAGGGGTTATCATAATAAGCACCACCTGCGCGAAATGAGAATATATCATACCGTATTTCAGCACCCACTCGTATATTATGTGTTTCATCATATGTTTTCTTAATTGACTCATTTACGTCCATGAAATTGTCATCATCTGAACGAAGTCTCATGCTTGAAAAATTTATGTATTCATAATCTACACTCAGAAGTCCTATCTTTTTATATACAATACCTAAACTCAATATTGATCTCGCCGGTGTAATAACATTATAATTGTACTCCCCAATGTCAGATTCTGATTGTAAAGAAAGGGGTTCTCCCTGATAAAATTCACTAGTCATTTTCGTGCTAAACTCATTTGTTACACTATAACTTGTTGGTGTATGTAAGGTTGCTCCAATTCGTAAAAAATTAACAGGCTTGAAAATACCTCCAATTTTTAAATTAATACCTGTGCCGTATGATTTAAGTGATTCTTGAAATGTAAAGCTTTTAAAATACGGGAAATCAAGGTTAAATGAATCAGGTTCATAATGTCCTTCAAAAATTTGGGGGTCAGTGATTTCGGTATGAGACGTATTTTTATTATATTTAAAACTTTGAATATTTAATGATGCTCCTAAATATAATTTATGGGAGTAATTCATTGCAATTGCAAAAACCCATTCACCAATCCTACCGGATGTTTCAATGGATTTATTTAATTCTTGTCCATAATTCTCATCCCCGAAAAACATAAAGTCATTAGAATAATTGTTCGTTAACGTATCTTCAATAAACAATACATCCGTTAACCATGCCTGGTCTTCATAAAAAGAACTGCCTTGTCCGGCATTGGAATAATAGACAAACTCATCCAAAAGTGACCCATTTGCAGCATTTGTACTGATGAATGTACGATTTGTGAAATCATTTAACCTGTTGTAGCCTACTCCAAAATTAAGATTTTTAATTTCATCTTTTTTTGAAAAAGATGTTACATAGCTAATATTTCCCAGGTTCAGACTGTACCTGAAATCATCTGATTTATTATCGAGGTAACTACTTTCTGTATTTGTATATGTTACAGCAGGTGTAAAGGCAAATTCGTTTGATTGATATATTCCTAAACCTCCAGGATTGAGGCTTAGTGATCCAAAATCACCTCCCAATGCACCGAAAGCACCTCCCATACTTTGTAGCCGAGCTGTGCCCTGATAAATATTATTTGACATTCTTAGGGCATCGCCACTGCCTTGCGCATTTATTTTATTATTAAATATTAGACTAATAATTAATCCGAAAAAAAGATATCTCATTATTTTAGTGTTTTATAAATTTATCTCCTTCTTGGTGATGATGATCTTCCTGAAGAACCTGAACTTTTGGACCCCGAACTTCTTGAACTTGGGGTGTATGATTTATTTGAACCAGAATTACTGGGTGACGAATAACTTCTACGTGAGCTATTTGACCTGTTTTGTGACGGGCTGGAATAGCTTCTGTTATTCCTTGAAGGTGTACTATATGATCTGCTTGAAGAACTTGATCCCGAACTTCTGTTATACCTACTATTATCTGATTTTGAATAGTTCCGAGTAGGTGCATTGGATGATTTATTTCTTGATGGAGTACTATAAGAACGCGATGACCTTCTGTTTGTAACAGAATGCGACCTACTTCTGTCTGTTGTACCGCTTTGGGTAGTACTTGGACGCGTAGTTTTAACTCTCCGGGTTTCTCCGCTGTTACTTCCTGCACTTCGTCTATTCGTTACAGAACGTATCCTGTTTGCATCGGAATTTCTGTTTGAAGGGGCTTCTGTGCTTTTGATATTTTGTCTGTCACTATTTGAAATGTTCCCTGATCTTCGATTAGTGACAGATTGTGTTCTGTTACCACTTCTATTACTTGGTAAATCAGAAGAAGTAGATTTTATGTTATTTGAGTTAATTCTTGTACCACTGTTACTTGGTAGATTTTTATTATTCGCATCAGCGGATGAAGCAAAGTTTCTTTCTCTTGAAGGCAGTCTTCCATAAACGACTTTATTCTTATCGTCATCATAATAATAACCATTCCCATAATAGTAACCATGGTAATAACCTCTTGAATACCCGCTCCAATACGAATTATATCCGTAATATGGACTGTGATGCCTGTAATGAGGCCATCTCCAGCTGTAATACGGGTCATAATTCCAATAATGATACGAATGATATGGCCTGTGATACCATGAATCATAATACCATGTGTCATAGTACCAACCGTCATAGTGCCATGAATTGTAGTACCACGGATCATAATACGTGCCATAATGGATGCCGATTGAAAAGCCGCTTCTTCCCCCGTATGGGTCATAATAAGAATAGCCTACAGATGGCCTGTAAAACCTTCTGATACGGCTCGTATAATATCCGGAATAATAATTATTGGTGATGTATGTGCTGCCGTCCTCTTCGTCTTCATAATAATAAGTTTCATTATCAGTATCGTCTTCATATTCATAATCATAATTTTCATCCTGATATTCCTCATAACTTTTCGGCTCTTTGTATTCCTTTGTTTCGCCGTATTCGTCATAGGCGTAGCTTCTGGCATCAGGATTGGCTGTCTGGTCTTTGTTTTCTGCCCTGGCATTGTATCTCGAAGATGAACGATATTCACTGCTTTGAGTTGGTTCCTGCTCATCAACCTGTTCAAATTGTTTTTCGTCTTCAACAGGATCATAATAAATATAATCATGTTTGCTCACCCCTTGCTGGGTGGCTCCGCAGCCACTGATCAGTGTAACACTGATCAAAACAGCTATATATTGTATTATTGTTTTCATTTTGCTATACTTTTGGTTTCTATATATAGTACGAATTATTTTGCCAAATGGTTGTTCTATTTCTTCTCTAAGTTACAAAATATTTTCTTATAAAACTAATGAAATGTGAATAATATTGTAAATATTTGCGATTAATTATAATCATTAAAATCTTTATTTTTTAAAAAATTATGGCAAAAGTATTGACAAGCAGGGAGCAGGATTATTCTCAATGGTATAATGACCTGGTACTGAAAGCAGGTTTGGCAGAATATTCGGCTGTGCGGGGTTGTATGGTAATCAAACCCTATGGCTATTCTATCTGGGAAAAAATGCAAGGTGTATTGGATAAGAAGTTTAAAGACACAGGGCATTCCAATGCATATTTCCCACTATTCATTCCCAAGTCATTTCTTAGCAAAGAAGCAAGCCATGTAGAAGGGTTTGCTAAAGAATGTGCTGTGGTAACCCATTACCGGTTAAAAACTGATGAAAACAATGAAATTGTAGTAGACGAAGACGCTAAGTTAGAAGAAGAGTTGGTGGTGAGGCCCACGTCTGAGACCGTTATTTGGAATACTTATAAGAACTGGATACAGTCGTATCGCGACCTGCCCATCCTGGTGAATCAATGGGCCAATGTAGTGAGATGGGAAATGCGTACACGTTTGTTTTTGCGGACAGCCGAATTTCTTTGGCAGGAAGGCCATACAGCCCATGCTACCAAAGAAGAAGCCATAGAAGAAACCCATAAAATGATGGGCGTATATAAAGATTTTGTGGAAAATTGGATGCGCATTCCTTCCATCATCGGGCATAAAACTGCTAATGAACGATTTGCAGGTGCAGTTGATACTCTCACTATTGAAACCCTGATGCAGGACGGAAGGGCATTGCAATCCGGGACATCTCATTTTCTTGGCCAGAATTTTGCCAAAGCGTTTGATGTAAAATTCAGCAATGCCGAAGGGCAACTGGATTATGTCTGGGCCAGCTCATGGGGCGTGTCTACAAGGTTAATGGGAGCACTCATTATGGCACATTCGGATGATTATGGACTGGTATTGCCGCCCAAATTAGCTCCTATACAGGTGGTGATTGTGCCTATTTATAAAGGCAAAGATCAATATGGCATCATCAGGGAAAAAGGTGAGGAGTTGAAGAAAAAGATTGAAAGCAAAGGGTTTTCTGTGAAATTTGATGACCGCGACACCCATAAACCCGGTTGGAAATTTGCAGAATATGAACTGAAAGGTGTTCCGGTACGTCTTGCCTTAGGCCCGCGGGATATTGAAAACAATAATGTGGAGATAACACGCCGTGATACAATGGAGAAAAAAATTGTGAGCCAGGATAATATTGAACTGCTGGTAGAAGAAATGATGAATGCAATTCATGACACTATTTTTGAAAAAGCTGATGCCTTTAAAAAGGAACATACAACCACAGTGGATACATTTGACGAATTCAAACAAGTGCTTAATGAAAAAGGCGGATTAATTCTGGCACACTGGGATGGCACAACAGAAACCGAGCTGAAAATTAAGGAAGAAACACAGGCTACCATCCGGTGCATCCCCTTTGATGCTCCTGAAGAAGATGGGGCCTGTGTTTATACAGGCAATCCATCAAAGAAGCGGGTGTTGTTTGCAAAAGCCTATTGATTCTGAAAAGAGACCTGAATTATTAGAAAAAAGGTTCTACTGCAAATTAAATGGAAAGAATTTAGAAGTTAGAAGTGTAGAAGTTAGAAGAGCAATGTCAGGCTTTCATTGTTTTTCATTCTTCTTTGTTTTTGTTAAAGAAGATATTCTTCTGGTTTTAACTTCTGCATCCTAAAAAGATTCTGGTTCCACTAAATTTGCAGTAATACCTCATTTAAAAAGCTTTGTCACGGTTTGATAAGTATATGCCTTGAAGCGCAAAACCACACCATACACAAGAAACGTTTTTTAGTGGCAAGCAAAAAAAGCACTCTGCAAAAAAGTATTATAGTGATTTTTAAGTATTTTTGTTTGTAAAAAAAAATGTAAGATGAACCGAGCCATGACAAAAATTTTGACACACATGAGCATGATTATTAAGGGTTTGTTTATGTTGCACAAAGTCAATAAATTAAACTTATGACGAGCTCCATCTGACTATTGAAAATTAAAAAATAAACAGATGAAAACATTAACATTACAATTGCCTGATACTGTTGATGAAAAAGATTTAAAAATGCAACTCGCTGCTCATCTTTATGATAAAGGGATTATTCCATCTGGAAAAGCAGCTGATTTAGTTGGGATTTCAAAAAGAGAATTTATTGAGACTATTGGACAATACGGAGTATCAATATTTGGAGAGAGTATTGATGATTTAGAACAGATTATAAATGGATAATATTATTATCTCAGATATCAGCTGTTTAATTGCATTATCCAAGATTGATAAACTTGATTTATTAAAGGATTTATATCACGAGATTATAATTACAAATGATGTTTACCAAGAGTTTGGTGGACTTCTTCCTGATTGGATAATAATTACAGAGGTTAAGGACAAACAAAAACAAAGAATTGAAGAAACACTCAATACAAAATTTTTTATTTATCCTATTGATTTTAAAGGAATGCAAAGAGTTGAGAAAGATGAGTGCCCTGTTGCAGCCGTACGTGAGATGGTTTTAAATGCATTGGTACACCGAAATTATATGGGTTCTCAAACTCAAATCAGACTATATAATGATAATTTTGGGATATGGAACGATGGAGGTTTGCCGGATGAATTAACAGAAGATGACCTAAAAAGAACACATCGATCTAAACCCAGAAACCCTATCATCGCTGATGTTTGTTTTAAAGCCGGTTATATTGATACATGGGGTCGCGGAACACTAAAAATTATTGAAGCATGTAAAGAGCATAACTTACCCGAACCTATTTTAAAAGGAACTTCTACCAATAAAAATATGCAACGCAATGAATAAGCAATATATATCAATAATTTTCATCTTGTTTTTTGCACATAATGTATTATCACAAGATACTTTATATAAAGAAAACTCGGTATGGATTGGCGAAATATCAAATGGTAAACGTAATGGGTATTGCTACGAGTATAGAAATGATACTCTTATATCTGAGGGAAACTTTAGAAACGATATAAAAGAAGGGAACTGGATTTATTATGGTTTAGTTGGTGGTAAATATCCTGATTGGGATGTGATAGGCAAAGGTAATTACATCAATGGAAAAAGAGTGGGCTTGTGGGAGCATTACGCAGGACTATTATATTGGAAAGGTATATATAAAAATGGTTTAAAACAAGGTGTTTGGAACTTCTATAACCTTGAGATGACGGATAATTCAATAATGATAAAAGGCACATTTGTAAATGATATTCCGGAAGAAAAATGGCAATATTTTTCCACTGATGAAGAAACTGGAAATTCAAATTTAGTGGCTGAAGGAATGATGCAAAATGGTTTTCTTGCAGGTACATGGACAACATATCATTTGGACAGTAATCAAATATGTTCCGTTGGGGAAGTTACACCACCGATAAATATGCATGATTCAACAAAAAACTTTGATGTATTTAAGTTCTTAACTTACATGTATCAACTATCGAGTGTATATTCTGAGTCGGATGTTAATAAATCAGGTATTTGGAATTATTATTATCATACAAAACAGTTAAGAGCAACTGGATTGTACTCAAATGGAAAAAAAGAAGGAAAGTGGACATATTATTTTTACGAAAATGGTAATATATGGCAGGAAGGAGTTTATAATAATGGAAAAAAAGAGGGCAAATGGCGTAACTACAGTTGTAATTATGGAACATTATCTTCTTTAGAAACATATGTTAATGATACATTAGATGGATATTGTAAATATTTATGTGAAAAATATAAATCTTCTGTTGAGGGAAAGTTTGACAAGGGAAGGCCCACTGGAGAATGGAAGAAATTTTATAACAACATTATATTACATACGATTGGTAGTTATGATGGTTTATTCTATCCAGATAATAATCAAATGGCTTATTTTAAACAAACTTGCAATCTTTTTGGAACGAATAGACATGGCTATTGGAAAACATATCATCAAAATGGCAAATTAAAAGAAGAGGGCAAATATATTCATGGAAAAAAGGAAGGGGAATGGCGTAAGTATGCTTCTGATGGATATATTTATTCAATAAAGAATTATAAAAATGACAATTTACATGGTGATTATGTTGATTTTAATTGGTATGGCAAGTTTGTTTGGCGATATGGATATTTTGAAAATGGAGAAAAAGTTAATTGGATTGAATATGAGAAAGGAGAAGGGCCCACAAAGGAAGAATATCACAAAATTAAAAGTAAAAAATTATGAAATTATGCTAAAATAAACATTTGCCAATATTCAGAAATCTAATCGTTCTTCAAGACCCAGCGAAGATTCGCTTCGCTGAGCTCGTCCAATGTTATTCCCTTCGGTCATGAGCTCCCGTTGGTCGGTTCGTCCCCGGTTTCGTGTTGAATTAAATACTGGTCAATTTCCTATGTTTTTTTATATTAAAACAAACAAAATCAAGAAATCAAACCAATCCTGAAAATCATGGTTCAGACAATGAATGAAATAATATAAAATTTACATGTCCAGGGTACCGGAATAACAGTTTTTCGAGGCGAAGAACATGGCCACATTTTTCCATTGCTCCCGAAAATCCATTTATAAACGCTCAATTTAATTTTGTTATGTGCTTGTTTTTTATATATTTGTATAAACTAACAAAGATATTATGTTTATTTATGCCTATATAGCGTGTATAACGACAATTCGCATTGTAGACTTGTTTAGCTTGCATTAAAAAGAAGACAGAGAAACAATGATTAATTAAAATACCCCTAAAGCATGAAATCAAAAATTATTATTTTGACACCATTAATACTTATAAGTATTGTATGTCAGATAAAAGCGCAAGAACTTCGTGAATTGACAGCTTCTTCCTCTTGTAATGGTTCTGGATTAAAGTCAGCAATGTCGGATTATAATATAGGTTATTCTTATCGGGATGCTGATAGTACATTGATAATTTCAGGATATTTAGGTTATGAAAATTGCGGTATTGAGCATGTTTTTACAGCACAGCTTGATAGCAACAAAGTTGTGTTATCAGAGGTAATAATTGATACTTTGCTTGCAACTTGTACTTGTTCCAAAATGATTAAAATGGAGATTGATAGTTTCTATTATGACCAATTTACTGTAGAATTTAATGGGAGCTTTTTAACGGATATACCCTCGATAAAACAAGAAAATAATTTTAGAATTTATCCAAATCCTACAAATGGGATTATAAAAGTAGATTTTACAGATTTATCTATGTCAACAGAGATTGACCTAATTGATAGCTATGGAAGAATTATAAAATCAAACGAAATGAATGGACAAAACGCTGTAGAATTTGATTTGAGTAATTATGTATCTGGACTATACTTGATTAGGATAAATGAATTAAATTTGACAAGATTACTGATTAAAAATTAACGCAAGCTAATAACTAACAAAACCTATCAAAATCTATATGATGTTTCCAAAGCTACAGCTACTAGAGACTTAACTGAATTAGTTGAAAAATATAAATTATTAGAAAGGACTGGAGAAGTTGGGGCTGGCACAACATATAAACTGATTGGCTCATAATTGGCTCATAATTGGCTCAATTGGCTCACATGAAAACACCCCACCCTACCTTGACAAATAATAAACAACGAAACGGCAACAGGCAAGTTGAAGACCCTGCCTACAACAAACATAAATACTATTAATAATTGTTCTTTGGGTCTCGGAACACAAAAAATAAAAATCATATTGTTGCTTCATATGATAGTTTAAGCCGAAAAATTTATCTTAACGGGGAATTTTTTGGTATTGATTCGTTTTCTTCATTAAACATAACAAATATGGCCATGAAAATTGGACGAAGGGAAGAATCATTTCTCGGATCACTTGATGATATCAGGGTTTACTCAAGAGCATTGGATTCAACAGAAATAATGAGCCTTTATAATGAAGAAGAACCTTGCATCTGTACTGATACTGTATTTATACCTGTATATGATACCGTTACAATTGAAGACACAGTCATAGTAAATGATACAGTTTTTATTGAAGATACAATCACAGTGTATGATACGGTTACGGTTGAAGATACATTGAATATTAATATAACAATAACAGAATTATCTGAACCCGCAAACAAAAACGAAATAAAGGTTTTTCCAAATCCAACAAAAGATGTGCTTTGGATAGATTGTGGAGATTATACAAAAATGGGAGGTTACACATTGAAATTTGTTGATGCTTCAGCAGTTGATAAGTGATCAACTACTGTTAACCAACAAGAATATAGTGTTGACTTGAGCGGATACACTAAAGGAATTTACTTTCTTGAGATATATGATAGTGGAAGTCAGAGAATTGAGGCTAAGAAGATAGTGCTGTATTAAGATACAATCAACCCCCAACACTAAGGGCGGAATAAATAGCGTGGGGTAATACCCTTCCACGAAGCACGACAGCCTGCCCACGCTATTGATTTTAACCTTTTGTTGGACGATACCCGGTGAAAGAGCTACAGTGATTTGAATACTTTTTCGCGGCTTTTTTGTTTGATATTTCATTCATTTTAGGGCAATATATTCCCATCACTGCAAAAAATGGCTGCAAAACCCGGATCATGCCGGACAGTCATTCCGGAGGATGCTCCCGAAAATCCATTTACAAACGCTCAATTTAATTTTGTTATGTGCTAAACTAAATCCATCCCAGTATCTTTCTTCCCGATCAATTCTGACTACAGAATACGGGTGTTTATTTGACCCGGTTTTTCGTTACGAAAACGGAAGTTTGCAAATTCAATAAAAAAAATTGGATGGCTCTTATAAGAAAAACTTTAAGGAGCGTTTAGAACCTTTGAGCAAAAAAAGGGTAGTTTTCATCTTTGATGAGTGTCACCGTTCTCAATTTGGTGAAAATCATAAAGCGATAAAAGAGTTTTTTCCAAATGCTCAACTCTTTGGTTTTACAGGTACTCCAATCTTTGATGAAAACGCAACTTACAAAATCCGTGAAGACCAATACGAAACGTATAAGACCACAGAATCCATATTTGAAAAGCAATTACACGCTTACACCATTACTCATGCCATTGACGACAAAAATGTACTGCGCTTTCATATAGATTACTTTAAAGGTAAAGGCAATCAGAATCCGAAACCCGGAGAAGCTATTGCACAACAGGCGGTTGTGGAAGCAATTATTGACAAGCACGATTCAGCCACCAATAAAAGAAAATTTAATGCACTATTGGCAACAGCTTCAATTAATAATGCTATTGAATTCTATCAGCTTTTCAAAGAGTTGCAAAAGAAAAAGCAAGCAGAAAACCCGGATTATGTTCCATTGAACATAGCGTGTGTGTTTTCCCCACCCACTCAGCTAATTGCCAAGAATGGAGACCATCAAAGCCAAAAAAATGCGGCTGATATAAAACAGCTTCAAGAGGATTTAGCACAGGAAAAGGAAGATAACAAGCAAAATCCTGAAGTAAAGAAAAAAGCATTAACTGAAATTATTTCTGACTACAATAAACAGTATGGTACAAATCATACTATCAATGATTTTGACTTATATTACCAGGATTTGCAACAACGAATCAAATACCAAAAATACAGCAATAAGGACTACCCCCATAAAAAAAAGATAGACATAACAATTGTTGTGGACATGTTACTTACCGGTTTTGACTCTAAATTCCTCAATACCTTGTACGTGGATAAAAATCTAAAACACCATGGGTTGATTCAAGCGCTATCCCGTACCAACCGCGTACTAAACGATACCAAACCTTATGGAAATATTTTGGATTTCCGCTCGCAACAGGATGTCGTGAACCAGGCAATTACATTGTTTTCCGGAGAGGACAGCGCCAAAGCCAAAGAAATTTGGATGGTTGACCCTGCACCGGCTGTTATTGACCAATACCAAAAAGCAGTTGAAGCTTTGGGGGTGTTTATGCAGGAAAATGATTTGGTAAATGAACCGCAAGAAGTTTACAACATACGAGGGGATGCTGCAAAAATTACCTTTGTGAAAAATTTTAAGGAAGTACAAAGGCTAAAAACTCAATTAGACCAATACACCGATTTAGACGAAGAGCAACAAAACAAAATTGAGAAAATTCTACCGAAAGAGGAATTACAGGAGTTCAGAAGTTCTTATATAGAAACAGCAAAACAATTAAGGGAAATTCAACAAAAAGAAGGGGAAGAAGCACCGGAAACAATTCAACAACTGGATTTTGAATTTGTTCTTTTTGCTTCTGCGGTAATTGATTACGATTACATCATGAACCTGATTGCCGACAGTACACAACAAAAACCTGCCAGGCAAAAAATGACAAAGGCTCAGGTAATTACATTGTTGAAATCGAACTCTAACTTTATGGATGAAGAAGAAGACCTGACCGACTATATCAACAGCCTTGACTGGGATATTGGCCAGGATGCCGATAAGCTCCGAAAAGGCTATGAAACGTTTAAAATAGAGAAATACGATAAAGAACTGGCAGCTATAGCAAATGCTCACGGTTTAGAAACCCCTGACCTTAAAAATTTTGTAGAGAAAATAATGGGCAGAATGATTTTTGACGGTGAGAAACTCACTGATTTACTTGAGCCTTTAGAGTTAAGCTGGAAAGAACGTAGGCAAAAAGAACTTGCTTTGATGGAAGATTTGGTTCCGCAATTAAAAAAAATAGCCCAGGGTAGGGAAATTAGTGGGTTGGCGGCTTATGAATAGTCTTGAACATGATTTTTAAGATAATAAGATAAACAGGATGAGTAAAGAAAAAACATAAGAATGAAAAAAAGCACAAAAATCGTTGTCCAGGGAAGTGAAATAGCTGTTTTTAAAGCTGAAAAACAAGATTATATTTCTTTAACCGATATGGTAAAGAACATTGAAAATGGCTTAGCTTTAATTGAAAAGTGGTTAAGAAATAAAAACACTATTGAGTTTCTGGGCATTTGGGAAGAAATATACAATCCTGATTTTAATTCCCCCGAATTCGAGGGAATTAAAAACCAGGCCGGATTAAATCGTTTTGTACTCTCGGTAAAACAGTGGGTTGCCAAAACAAATTCTATCGGCATAATTGCTAAATCAGGCAGATACGGGGGGACATATGCCCATAAAGACATTGCTTTTGAGTTTGCGTCCTGGGTTTCGCCACAATTCAAAATCTATTTAATTAAAGAATTTCAACGGCTAAAAGATGAAGAACTTAAACAGCTTGGCTGGGATATCAGACGCAACCTTACCAAAATAAATTACCGCATACACACCGATGCCATTAAAGAAAACCTGATTCCCGATAACCTTACTCCACAACAAATAAGTTATGTGTATGCCAACGAGGCCGATGTGCTAAACATGGCACTATTTGGCAAAACAGCCAAACAATGGGGCGATGAAAACCCCGATAAAAAAGGAAACATCCGCGATTATGCCAATGTTTCGCAACTGGTATGCCTGGCCAACCTCGAAAACCTGAATGCCGTGATGATTGATGAAGGACACCCACAACCCGAGCGCTTAAAAAAACTCAACCAAATAGCCATCAACCAAATGAAAATTCTTTTGTCCGACAATAACACTAAAAAACTGTCTGAACATGATTTTTAAGATAATAAGATAAACAGGATGAGTAAAGAAAAAACAGATAAACTTACCCATAAAATTATTGGTTGTGCCATGGAGGTACATAATCAAATGGGAAATGGTTTCCAGGAGGTTGTATACCAACGTGCCTTGAGCATCGAGTTGAGGCTTAACGGCATTGAACACGAAAGAGAATTGGAAATGCCTTTGGAGTACAAGGGTTATAATGTTGGAACACGACGGGTCGATTTTTTTATTGAGAATAGTGTAATGGTGGAGATAAAAGCCATTGAAAACCTTGAAGGAGTCCATAAAGCCCAAGCCATTAATTATTGCGAAGCATATAATATCACTGATGGCTTACTTCTCAATTTCGGAGCAGAACGCTTGCAATATCACAGGGTCTTTAACAAAAAACTAAAATCCAGAACATGATAAAAAAAATAAACCAATACTCATCTTGTGCATCTTGCACATCTTACAAATCATGTTCAGACAATTAGCAGCTTATGAATAAAAAGAAAAAATTAATACCGGAGTTGCGTTTCCCTGAGTTTGAGAAGGATGGGGAGTGGGAGATTAAGAAAGTTGAGGAATTTTTCGATGTAAAATCAAGTAAACGTGTTTTACAAAAAGATTGGACGAATAAAGGGATACCATTTTACCGGACAAGAGAACTTGTTTCGTTAAAGAATAATGAACCTTTTAATAGTGAAATTTATATCTCAGAGAATTTATATACAGAATTGAAAACAAAATACGGTGTACCAGTTGAAGATGATTTTTTAATTAGCGGAGTTGGCACACTTGGTATATGTTATCAAGTAAAAGCTAATGACGAGTTCTATTTTAAAGATGGCAATGTCCTATGGTTCAAATTAGAAGGAGACTTATATTCAACATATTTTAAGTATTGCTTTGAATCTGAACACATACAGAAACAAATTAATGCTCAGACTTCAAAATCTACTGTAGGCACATATACTATTCAAAATGCAAGACTTACAAAGTTTTGGTATCCCCCTATTTATAAAGAACAACAAAAAATCGCCTCCTGCCTTTCTTCTTTAGATGACCTGATAACAGCCCACAACGATAAGCTGGAAGCCCTCAAAGGCCACAAAAAAGGGCTGATGCAAAACCTTTTTCCGCAAAAAGGAGAAAAAGTGCCTAAGTTGCGTTTTCAGGAGTTTGAGAAGGATGGAGAGTGGGTGGATGATACTTTTGGAAATAGAGGAACTTTTACTGGAGGAGGAACACCTAGCAAGAGTAATCCAGATTTTTGGAAAGGAAATTTTCCTTGGGTTTCTAGTTCGGATATCTCAGAAGATTCGATTCATCAAATTGAAATGACTAGGTTTATTACTGAAGGTGCAATTAAAAATTCTGCTGCTAAGATTGTGCCGAAGAATAGCCTTCTGATTGTATCAAGAGTTGGAGTAGGAAAAGTAGCTGTTACAAAAGAGAATATTTCCACTAGCCAAGATTTTACAAATTTTACACCAAAAAAAGATGATGTAGAGTTTCTTGGTTATTATTTAAAGTGCAGTTCAAATATTCTTTTGGGTTTGAGTCAGGGAATGGCAATAAAAGGTTTTACAAAAAATGATATTTCTACTTTAAAATTAGCCTTCCCTGTTAATCCAAAAGAACAACAAAAAATTGCTTCCTGTCTTTCGGCTTTAGATGAGTTAATCAAGGCACAATCGGAAAGGATAGAGCAATTACAACAGCACAAAAAGGGTTTGATGCAGGGGTTGTTTCCAAAAAACGTGAATGTATGACCGGAAAACAATACAATAAAGAAAATGGTCGGAAAAACATGCGTTTGCAGGGGTATGATTATTCCCGTTCGGGTTTGTATTTTTTGACTATTGTGGTGCAGAACCGATTGCATTTGTTTGGCGAAATCCATCCAAATGGCCATCCGGTATTGCCCGTAATGATTTTGAATGATGCGGGTAATATGGTTGAAAAATGGTACCATGAAATTGAAAATAAATTTCCCGATAAACGTTGCCATCAAATGGTGGTAATGCCCAATCATTTTCATTGCATTATTGAAAATATGGAAATGCCCACAACGAATCGGGACGCCCACACGTCAATGGATGCCCACGTAGGGGCGCCCCTACGTGGGCGTCCCGATAATGAACGTGGGCGTCCCG
>CAZJWE010000031.1:0-22897 GCA_964549265.1 uncultured Bacteroidales bacterium
TTTGTGCAATCTAAATAGATTTTCAATAATTATGTGGGTGTGTGCCAAAAAAAGTTTGTCATGGCTCGGTTCGTATTTAAAATACTGAAATATATTGTTTTAAATATAATACGATTTTAAAAAGAATAGGTTTAAATAAAATGCCTAAATTAAATAATTTTTAATAATTAAATGGATTTAAAATCATTAACTTTCTTTTTTCTCGTATGTTTGTATTTGAGAAGCAGGAACAATTTAATTTAAAAAAATTGTTCTCCCCTTATTTTAGTGATTAAATATTTTTACAGGATATAAAATACTGTTTAAATATAGTTTAAATATATAGTTTAAATGTGGTTGAAATATGGTTTAAATGTTGCTTTTTTTGATTGATGCGATATAGTTGCTCATTTTTATAGCTGTTTTTTTTGCCTTTAACGGTTTTATTTAAAAAATTTGTAGCGCTCATACAACTTTTAAATAAAATTTTTGTACCTTTGAAACAAATAATTTAAACAAATGATACAACGATATTATAATAACCTGTTCGATATATTGCCAAACCAAAAAGCGTTGATAATATATGGACCCAGAAGGGTAGGAAAAACAACACTTCTTAACATGTTATTAAAAGATGTAGAATTAAAATACAAAATAGATTCTGGCGATAATATACGTTTAAGAACTATTTTAAATTCTGATGATTTTCAAGCAATTCAAGAATATGCTGAAGGTTATGATTTAATTGTTATTGATGAAGCCCAAAACATTAAAAATATTGGAAAGGGATTAAAAATCATGGTGGACCAAATCCCTGAGCTTAAAATCATAGCTACTGGTTCTTCTTCTTTCATGATTCAACAACAAATAGGAGAACCTCTTACCGGGCGCAAAAAAGAATTAATATTATTCCCTCTGTCTCAAATGGAGTTGGTACATTATTATAACAAGCATGAATTAAAAATACAATTAGAACAATTTTTAATTTTTGGAAGTTATCCTGAAATTTATACAAATAAATCAAAATCAAATAAGATAGAATTAATACAAGAATTGGTAGACTCATATTTATTAAAAGATATTTTAGCATTTGACCGGTTAAAAAATCCTAAACAGTTATTGCAATTATTAAAGTTACTGGCTTTTCAAGTCGGACATGAAGTTTCTCTTAATGAGCTGGCGGGTCAGTTGGGATTGAATGTCCGAACCGTTGAACGATATATTGAATTATTAGAAAAAGGATTTGTTATTTTCAGTCTAAGCGCATTTAGTAGAAACCTTCGTAATGAAATCACAAAAAAAAACAAATATTACTTTTATGATAATGGTATTAGAAATGGTATAATATTAAATTTTAATTCTTTAGAAACAAGAAATGATATAGGCCAATTATGGGAAAATTATCTTGTGAGTGAACGGTTAAAATTTTTACATTATAAGAAAATTTTTTCTAATCAATATTTTTGGAGAACATATCAACAAAAAGAAATTGATTATATTGAAGAAATAGATGGTAGGCTTCATCCATATGAATTTAAATGGAAGAAAAAACAAACAAAAACGCCGGTTGAATTCATAAAAGCCTATAAGACTGAAAACATACAAACAATAAACACGGACAACTATTTGGAGTTTGTACTTTAGTTCTATTGATGCCTAAATAATAAGGATGTCCAAAAAGTAAAAATATAAATGTTATTTTGCAAATAATTCCTTTGCGAAGCTTTGTGAGCTTCTGCGTAACAACTGATTGAAATTGTCGCACAGAGACACACAAAGAAGGCAAAGGTACATAGATACTTTTTAGTCTCTCATTAAAAAAAATACAACCCTAAAAAATAACATTTTTTAAAGTAGTTACATAAGAGACACCCTCCAAAATAAGTTATAGGTTATAATTCTTTAAATGCAATTTGTTGTTGATCGGATTCTATTACTTTTTGATAAAAAGACCTGAACTCCTCGTATTCATCAACAGGGATGTATCCTGTTTTGTATTTAACTGTTTTTTCAATGAATAGTTTATTGCCTTTTTTAGTAAACTCAATGGTGTACGTTGCATATTTAGAGTCTATGGTTTGTGATTCAGGCATTTCAAAAAGTTTTTTATCTGATGGAATGGTAACCACCATATTTTCAGTGGTACGGTTAACCTCATCAAATTTCCAGATTAATATTGGATATTTACGTTCTGCGTTAGATAGAAAATCCAATTGTTCAAATTCATTCGCCCATGGTAATTTGAATAAATATAAACTGCCCACTTTATTGTAGGGGGTATTAACTTTGAATGAGTAATCATAGAATACAGTATCTGTAATGGTATCCAGATTTCTGAATTCAAGATAATCAATGGTTAGGTAATTTTCAAAATCATCGCTAATGGCTTCAGTCATTTCTTTTACCCTTCTGTTTTCCCCTAAATCTCTATAACTATCGCGAATGTTTTCTGCATATTTCCCTGTTTTATAGTTTTCCCGTTTCACAACCATCTGGTTATTTTCAAAATGAACGGTAATGCCTCTGTGGATCGTATTGAATTTCCGGGTGTCTGGATTTAAATATTGTGGAGCATGATTTTGTTCATTAATGACCAGGTTAAATGAATTAAAAAGGCTTCCTGTCAATGCACCAAATGGTAGTTTATCTGATGTAAGTTCAACAAAATAATCGTCTCCGTCAATTGTTATCTTTGCGATACAATGGTTGAAGCTAATGGATGGAAGTGGCATGTCATTTTTTCCATTATTTCGTGTATTATTTAATACAAGCTCAGCGTCCAGGCCGATTTCACGACATAGTGTTACAAACAACAATGACAAGTCTTTGCAATCGCCAAGGCGGGTATTCAGGGTTTTCGTAGGATCCTGCGGCACATAAGAACTTTGCCTGAATGCAATGGAACTGTACCGGATATTATTGACAATATGATTGTATATTTTTATTACTTTTTCTTTATCTGATAATCCATTATCTTCGGGAAACAATTCTTTAAGCAATTGTTTTGCTTCAAATTCCATTTTCACTTTTCCTTCTGTAAGGTCATTATACCAGGATGCAACAAAATTCCAGTCGGGCAAAGAAGAAACAAAAAGCACGTCACCGTATTCTGTAAGAGCTGGTGTATAACTTTCAGACTTGACACTCTCGATGTTTTCGAGTTCCCAGGTATAACGCACTAAGTTTTCTTCCAGTTCCTTAATTTCTGGTTCCAATGTATCATTATTCATCATTTTGTAACTAAATTTTTTATCTTTTGGGACAATCAGGCTGTAGCGGTCTTTTAATACCGGGTAAAATAATTGCATGTAATGCTTGTCCCAGAAATGTTTTAATAATTTACTTCCATAATAATTTTTCTTTTTATAGTTTAAATGGATTGCATCTCCTTCTGCTAAATTGGTAAAAACTATATGAGCACCATTGACTTCAGCCGGAATTTTATTGCCATTTGCCTTTAGCACTTCTGCCTTTTCTATTATGAGCTCTTGATTATTAGGGTTGTGGGAAATATAATATTCTTTCCAGTTGTCTACCGCAGCATTATCAAATGCTTTAATGACAAGGACATTTTTCTCTTCAGAACCTCCTTCAGGATAGACTGCTAACTGCACATTGCGCAACAAAATAACACTATTGTCTTCCGGATATTCATCTGCTCCGGGAGCATTTTCATAAAGTTCATACACATCTTCTTCTTTAAAATATTCAAATATATATTTTCTGCCTTCGAGTTCCTGCAGTTTTTTCCTGGTTGTATAAAATGTAGGGGCATATTCAATGCATTCTTTGTACATTTTAATGGCTTTGTCTTTCTTCATTTGTTGTTCATAAATATTTCCCAAATCGGTTTTATATGGGGCAAAATAAGGTGCCATATCGGTACATTTCTCCATGTATTCTGCTGCTTCATCATAATACTGGAGTTCATAATACTGATCGGAAATAAGCTCCCAATAACTATCTGTAGCCGGTTCATTTTCAGCCAATTCTTCAAGGATTTTAAAGCCTTTGTTTGTATTTCCCTGTTCAAAATAATTGGAGGCAAGTAGTTTCAGTACATCCCCTGAATAATTATCTTTAGAGTATTTTTTAAGCAACGAACCAGCTCCGGTAAGGCTCTTGTAAACATTTTTGTATATCAAATATTTAAAATAAACAAACGTTTCATTATCCGGATATTTTTTATACGCATCATTGATGGCCTCTGTTAATTTTTTGGATTCATTTCGTTCACTTGTATAGTTAATATATGATTTGTAATATAATTCATTCTTTCCATAAAGAGAATCCATCTTGTTAATAAGAGATTCTGCTTTTTCGTAATCTTCATTTTGCATTGCTTCACTGAACATGTATTGCAACGAATAAATATTTTCGGCATTATGGTTTCTTAACCATTCAATGGTTTCGGCAGTGTTAGTACGGTTCTCGCGTTGGAAATATATTTCCAGCAGACGGGTTCTGATAAAAAAACTTTCAGGTGCATATTCTTTTGCTTTTAAGAGTGTTTCAAGTGCTTTTTCAACCATGTCCAAGCGGCTGTATATCTCTGACAAGAGGATATAATTAAGCAGTTTATCTTGATTTGCATTGATTTTGTCTTCAAAATACTGAATATATTGATTTGGTATTACATCTGATTCAAATTCAGTTTCTTTTGTATAAGGATGATAGCTGGCATCAAATGTGAGCCCCTCTACTGGTTTTCCTTGTTTATCCGTTAGCCTTGCTGAAATATTTAACCTTTCTATTTCACTTGAACCAATCTGAAAAAGTATTCTGTTGTACCCTTTGTTTAATTTTACTGTAAATACATAGCTGTCATGCCCATTATTCCGTTCTTCCGGCTCTTCAAACATGAGTTTATCATTTACCCAGGCTTTAACAGAGCCTGATGCTCCTACTCTTAATTGAAGTTCCTGGGTTTTAGGTGAATTCACAAATGTTTGTGAAAAATAAATGGTATTACCTATATAATCATAATAATTCATATACACCCATGTTTCAAGAGGAAACTTAGGGATTTCAAACCATTTAACAGGTGCACCTGTTTTATTAACAAATACTGCATCAGACTTAGGATTCGTTATGGGATCATAATTTTTATTATATCCTGAGCGCGATATGTTTTCGAAACGGCCTGCAACTTGCCATTGTTCAATCGCATTTATGAGCTTATAATATTCCCTGGCATCTTTAAAATCTCCAACATTTTTATAGTGATATCCCAGTATAAAGTGGGCCATAGCTTTAAACGTTGCATCCAATTCCGGGTTTTCAAGAAGGTCTTCGATGAAATCTATCTGGTCATCACTTTTTTTATCATAATTTTCCATGATACAGGGAGTAAGCCATAGTGAATTTATATATGGCAGAGGGGATTGAGCTTCCTCATAATAGGAAACGATAGACTCAAACGCCTCTTCATAATTATACATCTGCCAATCTATAAAGGCAAGCCCTAAATGAGCTTCAGGATCAGAAGATCGAACACTTTTGAAAATTTTTCCGGCTTCTTTGTATTCGTTTTTAAAGAACTTTTCCCATCCTTTTTGAATATCTCCAAATGCATTATTATTTGCATAAAAGAATGTAACAATTGTAAATACGGTAGTAATTAGCTTATTCATACGCATAATATTTTAAGTTTAACAGATTAATAAAAGGTTAAATATAAAGTTTTTTTTTTAAAAAAAAATTATCTGCATATAAACTCAGTTTTAATCCACTAAAAAAAGCTGGTCTTTAGAGACAAACATTAAATAGACAAAACGTTGGAAAAGTAGTTACATAAAAGACAGACTCAAAATAACCATTTAGATAAAGTATTGTATAAAGTATTCAGGTGGACAGGCTTTTCAATAAAATCGTCGCATCCAGCATGAAAGCAATTTTTTTTCTCTTTTTCAAATACAGCAGCGCTTATGGCAATAACAGGCAGTTCTTTTCTAATGGATTTAATCGATTTGGTGGCGACAAGGCCGTTGATTCCCGGCAATTTAATATCCATCAATACAGCATTGATATCGTGATTTGTTTTGCACATTTTTACTGCACTGTAACCGTCTTCAACATAAAGCAATTGTGCGCCTGTAGGCACCAATAATTCCTTCAACAACAAAAAGCATGTTATACAATCTTCTACAATTAAAATGGTTTTATCTTCAAATATTCCGGTATACTTCATTTTTTTAACGTTTTTTTAAAACATTCATTGAATTACAAAAAATTATACAAAACGCAACTTTTCCGATTCATTTGTTTCGTATTACGATGCAAATATAACATAATTAAAAATCATACAAAAAGATTTAAAACAATTATTTTTACCAAAAACGAAATTCTATCTATGAAAAACGATTCAAAAAATGACTAAAAAGCAATTAAACAGAATACGGGTTGTTCTGGCTGAAAAAGACAGAACCAATAAATGGCTGGCTGAAAAAACAGGAAAAAACAGAACAACTGTTTCAAGGTGGTGTACCAATGACATGCAACCCTCACTTGAAACCCTTTCGCAAATAGCTGAAGCATTAGATGTTGATATTTGTGATTTATTAATCAAAACAAAATAGCACTTTTTAACGTTCAGGTTTTTATAGTCTCTCATTATAAAAATACAATATCTTGTGAAAGTAAATCTTTTGATAATTGGCGCAGGACGTTCAGGTACAACATCTTTGTACCACCATTTAAAAGGCCACCCTCAAATATATTTTCCTGAATTAAAAGAGTTGCATTATTTTTCTATCGAAGATTTATACAACAGGGGAGAAAACTATTATCACCGTTTCTTTCTTCCTTCAAAAAATGCTAAACTAATAGCATCTGCCGACACGTATCTGCTGATTAGCAAAGAAGCACCCCAAAGAATCTTTCATTACAATCCCTCAATGAAATTCATTGCAATCTTAAGAGAGCCGTTTGAACGTGCTGTCTCTTCTTATAAATACGCGCTTTCCCATGGTTATGAATCGCCAAAAAACTCTTTATATAATGCTTTTTTAAATGAATCTGAAAATTTAAAAGATGCAAACATCATCCAACAAAACAATTTCGGCCATTTTTACTCCGGTTTGTATTTTAAACATCTGTCACATTGGATTTCATATTTTCCTGCTTCACAATTTTTAATTTTAACGACTAAAGAATTGAATGCGAATCCACTAACGACAATGCACAAAATTTATGATTTTTTAAATATATCCACACCTCAGGAACCCCCTCAATTTAAAAAGTACAATCAGGCGATTGAAACAAAATCGGTCAGATTGCAAAACATTCTGGCCAACAGAGATCATATACTCAGGAAGATCATCCGGTTTCTGTTCCCAAATCGGTTAAAACACCGGATTATTCATTCAGGAGTTATTGAAAAATTAAAACATTTAAATATCAAAAACGCCGGCAATTCTCACATAAAAATAACCCCAAAAGAAAAAGAAAAAATACAAAGATACTTTTCAGAAGATTTAGAACGGCTAAATGATCAATTTGGCATATCATTTTAAAAAACATGATGATTTTAACTGATTATCGTTTCAATGTATTACGATTCATGAAAATTTTTACCATATACCTCAAATATTGACACTTAACAATTTGCCGGGCTATCCGGGATGAATTTTCTATAGCAATCCGTTGAAAGTGAAAAGGAATTGGATCATTTTTTAACCCGGACGTACCAAATGACATATCCAACCCTGTTTCGTCGTATATATTATCAAATAAATGCTTTTGTAAAAAATGATCGGCAAATGGGAATGAAAACAATTTATAATCAATATGAAACTGATCTTCAATCCACTTAATACTTTCATAGGTCTGCTTGATCTGTTCTTCATACGATACTTCATGATAAGAAGGGTGGTCTAAACTATGTGCACCAATGCTAAACCCGTTGTCTATTAAAGATTTTATCTGAGGAGTTGTAAGATATGGTTGCAATTGATCAAGCAATTCATTGAAATCAATATTCAAAATACCGGCTATCTGATTAATTGTTTCATGTTCATTAAAACCTAATTTCATTAAATGTTCTTCAACATTTTCAAAAAAGCCAAGAAGGGTTTTTATTTTTTGTAATTGAATTTGACTGGGTTTATTTTCCTGAATATGAGTCAGTAAATAACTTATCTTGAAGCGGTAAAACATATCCTTATTATCAACAAAGCGTGGGTTTATAAAAAAAACAGAGGGAATTCCTTTTTCTTTCAGAATCGGTGCAATGGTTGTATAAATTTCTTTCATCCCATCGTCAAATGTTAGCAAAAAACTGTTTTTTTTAAATTGTCCGTGGTTTTTTATCACCTCTTTTACGGTTTTCCAGTCTACAGGATCATAATGTTTCAGAAAAAAATCGAGTTCTTTCCTAAATTGTTTGGTGGTGCGGATATTAAAAAGGTGTTTCGCATAAGGCAACGCAATATCAGATACTGTATGATAAAAAGGAAATATGAGTTTATGCCGTGTTATATTTGATAATAAATTAAATACCATACAAAAATTAAGTTTTTAAAAATCTGAGTAGTTTAGGCAATTTATTCATTTTGAGCCTTGAATATTTTTCAGGCATCCCGCCAAATCCTTTAAAAAACCGCGCAATTCCCTGAATTTCTGAACCTTCAAAATCCAAAACCAACGGTTGGCCGGCATGGTCTTTAATAAACTGGTCTAACAAAAGAAACGCTGCCCCTCCACTTTTTCCTTCCTGATTTGAAGACGCTAAAATATAAAACACTCGATTGTTGTTGAATAAAAAAACTACTTCTGACAACAATGCGCCTGACCGGTTCATGACACCATACATTTTTCCAATGCCTGCTTGTTTTGAATAATCAATGATATGTTCTAAAACACCAAACTGTTTATTCGTTAAGCGGTTTACATTATTTTGCTTCTTAAATTGAATAACAAACGATGGGTCCATGTCGTTTATAATAGTAAATCCCTTTTTTTCCGCTTTTTTGATATTCCGTTTATGATTTTGCGGATAAGCATCTCTGATCTGTTCGTACTCTTTTGACAAATCAAGTTTGTATGTGCTTTTGTATGTTAAAAACGCATTGTATTCCGGCAATTCATTTCCTTCATTTAATTGAATGTCAATATATTTAAACTTGTTTGGTATCGCTTGAATGAATGCTGTTGCATCTGGAGAACCTTCATTAAGCCTTGAAAAAACACCTAACTGTTGGGAAAAAGCAGGCTGGGAAACATAGTATATCCCAAACTTTTTCTTCCATGTCAAAGGCATCACCCGTTCATAATCATTTTCAATTAATGCACCCCAGTCTTTGTTTACTATATCCAGGTACCAACTATGGCCATACACAATATCCAATGGATAGGCAGAAATGCATTCATTCCATTTTTTGGTATCAATATGTTTGCGTTCAAGATATTGTATCATATTCCAAAATTAGAATATATTTTTTATAAACAAATCGCGTAATTCCGGTTCGAGTCCTCGTTGGTTACATACGCTACGGATGGCCGATTCTTCATGTTCTATATCTACCAATGCAAAGGCTGTTTCTGATAATCCTGATAATTGTTTTTCTTTTATCTGCATTGTTTGTATGATTCCTTTATGGACAGTAAATGCAATATGTATTTCATTGTTTTTATATGACATTTGTGTGTTTAATGTATAATCAGGTGATTTCCCGAAATTCCACATCCATTGAAAGTATTTTTCCTCCACCATTTTATGAATAACCCCCTGATCATTTATTTTAAAACCTTCATTCACTGCACTATAATGACTCTTTACATGTAAAGTTAATAAATTCATAAATATATTTATATTGTTTTCACCCGAAAGGTGTTTGCAAATATTGGTTACCCTGCTGCTCACTGAAGCTATAGACTTATCAGAATATGCCTTATTTTTTTGTAATGCAGCATTCAGTGTTGTAAGGTCGGCATTAAACAGTAATGTTCCATGATGTAGCAATCTCTTTTTATACATATGCTGGGCACAACCTGATATTTTACCGCCATTGACAATTAGTCCGTTTCTTCCATCGAACTCAGCTTTTATTCCGGATTCGTTTAAGGCGTTGATGATAGGAGCCAGCATTTCCTGATAATTTAGGATGTGCTGGCCCGGCCGGTTTATGATAAATGAAAAGTTAAGGTTTCCCAAATCATGGTATACGGCTCCACCCCCGGATATTCTCCTGAATAAAGGAATTCTACGGTTTTTTATATAGTGATAATTGATTTCGGAATAGGCATTTTGATGCTTGCCAACAATAATAGAGGGAGCATTCACCCACAGGATAAAAAAATCCTGATCACTGTATTTAAGCAAATACTCTTCTGTTGCTAAATTTAATGCCGGATCTGTTGTTGATAAGCGAATGCAATGCATTGATCAATGTTTTTCTGTATGTATGTTTAATGCAGGATAAATATAACGTACCGTTAATTTATACACATAAAATGAAAATGCTCCTATCGCTATACCGAGCAAAGCACCAAACAACACATCAGCAGGATAGTGCACCCCGAGGTATATCCGGCTGTATGCTACCAGGCATGCCCATGCAATCATGACAACAGTCATATACCGGTGGCGATACACCCTGTTGATAAACCATGCCCCGCCAAATACATTCGTAGCATGGGCAGAGACAAATGAATAGCTTCCGGAGCATCCTTTTACCAGATGTATCAGCCCTTTCAAATCAGGGTTTTTGCAGGGCCTCGGGCGTTCAAAAAATTCTTTGACAATATTCACAGATATCTGATCGGTTAACACAATGGTGATGGCAATGAAGACAATCACTCCGACTGCTTGCCATTTAAGTTTCTTTATGATAAAAAGGATGATCACGAGATAAAATGGGGCCCAGGTATATTTTGCACTGGCAAACAACATCACCTGGTCCCAAAAAGGAGAATGGATGTTATTGAAGAAAAGAAACAATTGTTCATCCCATGTTAAAAGGGTTTCCAACATATTCAATCATTTTATAGTTAAAAAAAACGAAACTATATAAAAAACATCAATTATTGATTAAAATTTTGTGAAAGAAAATCTGAATATTGAACAAAGGTTTATATGTTATTTCTGCCGTGGAATATATACCCGTAATAAGTTAATATTTGAAAAATAAAATTGACCCTTTTTGACAATCAATTCTAATTCAATTAGATTCTCAATATCTCTTAATACTGTTCTACCTGATACATTTGCATATAATCTTGCAACCCGGGGATTTATTAAGTTGATTTCTTCAAACGTTAAGCCTTTATCCATAGGAAAAGATAAAATCAACTCTCTTCTTCTTATAAACACTTCTTTCTTTTTCATCTTCTCATTGGCAAATTTATCATATATAAGTTTTTGCCAGGTAATATGCATCTGACTTGATTGAATAATTTTTAAAGTGCTTGAAGTCCATCCCTGAAACCAAGTAAAGCATAATCAATAAAATCTGTTAAATCTCTTGTCTGAAAAGCTCTGTCAAGTTGTCTATAATATTCTGTCCGGGTTTGATTATAATGGTTAGATAAAATATGCGATGCTATATCAGGATTCCCTCCTCTAAGTAATACATAAAACTCTAAGAGTCTTCCAACCCGTCCATTGCCATCGCCAAATGGATGAATCCATTCCAAATACACATGAGAAACTATCGCTTGTATAATTCGCTGTGAGAAACTCTGACCTTCATTATAGTTAAATTCTTTCTTTAACCAAATACAATATTTTTTTATTAGTTCAGGTATATCTCTATAATCCGGACATCTGTATTTTCCAACAATTCTGTTATCATTTCTAAACTTTCCCGGTATAGCATCAAAATGTTTCCCTAAGTTTTGTCCAACTAATCCATGTAATCTTTTTAATAAATGTTCATCAATTAAAAAATCCTTCTTTTCAACGGCAACTTCATGTAAAAGCTCATTGAATGCCTGCAAAATATTTTTAATTTCTATTTCCTGATATTCTTTACTGGGAGGCATTTGATGCCCTTTTTGGATATTAAAAACATCTTCCTCAGATAAAGTATTACCTTCTATGGCGGTTGTTGCAACTGCACCTCTAATTAATGACACTTGTAATAATTGATTATGATAATCAGGAAGGACAGGTGTACTTGAAATTGAATCAACATATCCTTCACATTGACCTAAAAGCAATAAAACTTTTTCACCTAAGTTCCAGTGCCTACGAAACATTAAATGCGGATAGTCTCTATGCATAATTATTGACATTAAATATGACAATATTATTGTCAAGATTTACGACAAAAATAATGCAAATAAATGAATAATTCAAAATATGTCACCATTTAAATTTGTTGGTTCTACCACGAATTTAATGGTAACTTGCAATTTGTTTAATACCCCCCGGTAAGCACTTCCCATAACGTATCTTTTAATTGACTGATACCCACCTGTGTTACTGAAGAGACAAACACATAGGGAATATCGGGCAATGTAGGTTTAATCTCATCCATTAATTCTTCATCTAGCAGGTCAGATTTTGTGACAGCCAGTATTCTTGTTTTATCTAAAAGCTCCGCATTATGCTGTTTTAATTCATTCAGCAGCACCTTGTATTCTCCGGCAATATCGTTGCTGTCAGCCGGAATCATGAATAATAGTACTGCATTGCGTTCGATATGCCTCAAAAACCTTAATCCCAGACCTTTCCCCTGATGTGCCCCTTCAATGATGCCGGGTATATCAGCAACAACAAAAGAGCTGTCCCCACGGTACTGGACGATACCCAATTGGGGTGTAAGTGTGGTGAAAGCATAATCTGCAATTTTGGGTTTTGCAGCCGAGACAACAGACAAAAACGTTGATTTGCCTGCATTCGGAAATCCTACCAGGCCCACATCTGCAAGCACTTTCAATTCAAGGACTAATGTTGATTCAATACCGGGCATGCCGGGCTGTGCATATCTGGGGGCCTGGTTAACAGCAGATTTAAAGTGCACATTGCCTCTTCCACCCATTCCTCCTTCAAGCAAAACGCTTGTTTCATCATGACTTGTCACCTCTGCCACAACATTGCCTTCTTCATCCCGTGCAACAGTTCCAAGCGGAACCTCTACCACCTGGCTTTTGCCATCGGCACCGTACTGCATATTGGCTCTTCCGTTTTGTCCGTTTTCTGCAAAAATATGTTTCCTGTATTTTAAATGGAGCAATGTCCACAAATGCTTATTGCCTTTTAAAATAACATCTCCTCCTTTACCGCCGTCTCCACCATCAGGGCCGCCTTTGGGCATAAATTTTTCCCTGTGGAAATGGGCAGAACCAGCACCTCCTTTGCCGGAACGGAAATATATCTTCACATAATCAATAAAATTACTGGACGGCATATTTTTTTCTTTTCTCTTAATAAACAGGCAAAGTTAATGTATTATTTTGTGATTCTTTTATCCGTCTTATTAATATTACAAACTGAAATTATATTTTGGGTTCTACCACGAATTTATTGTTAACTTGCAATTTGTTTAAACAGTATTTTATGTCCTGTAAAAATATTTAACCACTAAAATAAGGGTAGTACCATATTTTGTAATTATAAAGTCTGTTTATAAATATATATTTCAATGTCACAATTCGATGAAAAAGCATTAACCTGGGATGATAAACCGCAACGGCTTGAATGGGCCAAAACAATCAGCCGCGATATTATAAATTCAATTCCCTCTGGCACCGCCCATTTCAATGCATTTGAATATGGCTGCGGAACAGGTAGTTTAAGTTTTTGCCTTCAACCTCATGTTCATCATATCGTGCTGGCCGATAATTCACAAGGTATGTTAGATGTAGTAAAACAAAAAATAGAACTACACAAAACACCTAACATGACACCTGTTTATCTTGACCTCGGTAAAGATGAAATTCCCTCATCCCATACATTTGATCTGGTTTACACAATGTTGACACTTCATCACATTATAAATTATAAGCACATCATCTCCAAATTGCACCAGATGATACGCCCGGGCGGGTACTTGTTTATTGCCGACCTGTTCGAAGAAGACGGGACCTTTCATGATAAGGACTTTGTAGGGCATTATGGGTTTAATCCGGAGAAATTGAAAACAATATTATCTCATACAGGATTCAATACCATTGAATACAAAAAAAGTTTTACAATAGAAAAAGAATTAGAAGGTACCGGATTAAAAGCATTTCCTGTTTTTCTGTTACAAGCCATAAAGTAAACTTCACTTATGTAATTGCTTTTCCAAAGTTCAATTTTATTGACTCTATTTTAAATATCGATTGATTTGCAAAAAACAACTATCTAAATAAAAAAACAACCCAAATTCATCTCTTAAAGCAATAAATTTTTATTTTTGGGTTCATTTTATTTTAAGTATTTATTATGATGATATTTTAACACAATAAGCCATAACGTTCATCTGTTTTATCCTAAATTAAAAATTATTCAATAACTTATAAATAGTATAAAAATGAATTTAAAACATTCAACAAATCCAACCCTTTCTGCTGCAACATTCAGGAATGTTACACATGCAGAAGGACAGTCCTATTCAGAATCAATGACTGTAAGCGGGACTGTAAATAAAGTATTGATCATGTTGTTGTTGGTTCTTTTGGGAGCCATTTATACCTGGCGGATGGTGTTCAATGCCACGGACATTAGTACTGGAGCCAGCGCTGTAACTCCATGGATCGCCATTGGTGCAATCGGGGGATTGATTACTGCACTGGTCACCATTTTCAAAAAAACATGGTCGCC
This sequence comes from uncultured Bacteroidales bacterium, assembly GCA_964549265.1. Classification (GTDB taxonomy): domain Bacteria; phylum Bacteroidota; class Bacteroidia; order Bacteroidales; family JBBRXJ01; genus CAYMKE01. Next base: position 14,729 of record CAZJWE010000031.1, read on the forward strand.
CATTACTGTTCCTATATATTCTGTTTTAGAAGGCCTGTTTCTTGGAAGCATTTCTGCTATTTTTGAAGCACGTTTTCCGGGTATTGTCATGCAAGCGGTTGCTCTCACTTTCGGCACCCTGTTTGCCATGTTATTTGCTTATAAATCTGGCATCATCAAAGTAACAAACAAATTCAGAATGGGTGTAGTTGCCGCTACAGGTGGTATTTTCTTTGCTTACATGATCTCATTTCTTCTCAATATGTTCGGATTGAATATCGGGTTTATGCATAGCAACGGGCCTATAGGCATTATCATCTCATTGGTCGTAATTGTAGTTGCTGCACTGAATCTTGTGCTTGATTTTGATTTTATTGAAAAAAATGCTTCATCGCAGGTGCCTAAATACATGGAATGGTTCGCAGCATTTGGTTTGATTGTCACATTGGTTTGGTTATACATTGAATTCTTACGCCTCCTCTCAATCTTAGCCGGGAGGGATTAATTCAGGGATGTGTATAAAAGACAATTTTTTTATTATCCTAAATCTAAATCTTCAAATACAACAGTGATCAGCGGTTTAGATTTCTTACAGGCCACGATATTAAACTTTATATATCCAACACTTGACTTTATTGACAGACTTTAATTAAAACTAAATATTTTTATGTACTTAACTGAAGTGAATGACCCGACGGGACGGAAAGATTTTTTGAATGTACCTAAATTGCTTTATAAAAATGATAAAAACTGGACTTGCCCTCTGGATGTTGAAATAGAAAGTATTTTTAACCCTGAAAAAAATGTCTGTTTTAATCATGGTGAAGCCATTCGCTGGGTTTTAAAAGATGATAACAACCGGCTCATTGGGCGCATTGCAGCATTTTATGATAAACGGAAAACAGAAAAATCATCTGTTCCCAACGGGTTTGTTGGCTTTTTTGAATGCATCAATAATCAGGAAGCGGCTAACATGATGTTTGACAAAGCCAAAGAATGGATTGAAAGCAAAGGACTGAAGGCCATGGATGGCAGTGCTAATTTCGGAGAGAATCTGTTTCACTGGGGTGTGCTGGTAGATGGATTTGTTCCACAAAGCATTGGAATGAACTACAACTTTCCGTATTACAAAGACTTGTTTGAAAATTACGGATTCAAAGAATATTTCAAACAATTGAGTTATAAAAAAGACCTGAGCAAACCCTGGCCCGAACGCCAGTTAAAATTTGCCCGTTTCCTTGCAAGCAGGCCCGAATATACATTTGAACATTTTAAATTTGCTGAAAAAGATAAATACATCAATGACTTATGCAAGGTATATAATGAGGTATGGTCTGATTTTCATGAAGATTATACGCCCATTAAATCCGATGAGCTGTATGAAATGTTTGAAGACCTGAAAGATATTATTGACGAGGAACTGATTTGGTTTGCTTATGCAAATAAAGAACCTATCGGCATGGTACTCGGACTGCCAGATATCAACCCTGTATTACGAACATTAGGAAACGGAAAATTAAACCTGATCAATAAATTAAAATTCTTTTATCATTTCAAATTATGTAAAAACATTCCCGGAACAAGAACCATTGCATCAGGTGTAATCCCAAAATACCAACAAAAAGGGGTAATTGCTACCCTGTTTTTACAGCTTAGCGACACCATGCAGAAAAAAGGCCAAAAAAACATGGAGTTAGCATGGACAGGTGATTATAACGAACCCGTATTGGCTATCTATGAACATGTTGGAGCCCAACTATCTTCAACCCATCTTACATATCGTTTTATCTTTGATAAAAACATCCCATTCCAACGATTCACCAATGAAGAAGGATATAAATCAAGGAAAAAAAAGAAAGCAGAAGATACTGCAAAAGATAAAAAAGAAAAATCAAATTCATAAAAGGCATTTGATTTTTTCATAAGATTTTACTATTTTTGCATCCCAAAATAAATTTTGAATATATAAAACATTAGAATAATGAAAAAAGATATACATCCTGATAATTACAGGAAAGTGGTATTCAAAGACATGTCAAATGAAAAGACATTCATCACCAATTCAACAGTTCAAACCAAAGACACCATCAAGATGGAAGACGGAAATGAATATCCTTTGTATAAATTGGAGATATCCAATACCTCGCACCCTTTCTACACCGGTAAAATGAACCTGTTGGATACAACTGGCCGTGTTGACCGGTTTAATAAACGGTATCAGCAACATGCCAAAAATCAACAAAAAAAATAGTTTCATAACAACATTTCATACAAAAAAAGCTCCGCAACTTGTTACGGAGCTTTTTTTGTTTTCAGGACTGAATGATCATATTTTATTTTATTATTTTTAATGTTTTAAAAAACATCTAAACATTAAAACCGATCATGCAAACACAAACTGACAATATCATCCTTTTTGATGACAATTATTATTCAGACCTTTTCCCCTTTACCTTCACCAGGCCTTCATGCGAAATCCGCATTGGCATACTCACAATAAAAGAAAAATGGGAAGCCATTATGGATACATTATGTTCTCATTTTACCAGAGATTACCTCTCTAAAAAATACCCCCTGCATCAGGAAGACGATAACATTCTAATCAATGGACGGATACTCCCGGATGACCATTTGCTACACAGTATCAACATGCTGCAAAATCATGAAGCACTTGTTTGGGAAGATACTTTGATTGCTGTTAAACTGAACAAAGAAGCGGTCAATTCATTCGACCCAGGCAATGTTTCCCAGTACAAGGTTCAACAAAACGGCAAGGAACCATTAAGTATCCGATATCCATGGCATATTTTCTCCTATAATGGAGTAGCTATCGCCAGGGATTTTGAGCGCCTTACCCAAGGACGCACATCAGCAAACATCAGCAATACCAATCAACTATTTGGCAGCCATGAATGCTTTGCCGAAGAAGGTTCCAAATTAGAATATGTAACCATAAACACCGAAAACGGGCCGGTATACATTGGCAGCAACGCAGAAATTATGGAAGGAACAGTGATCCGAGGGCCTTTTGCCATATGCAATCATGCTGTGGTAAAACTGGCAGCCAAAATATACGGCCCCACTACTCTCGGCCCCTATGTAAAAGCTGGAGGAGAATTGAACAATGTAGTATTCTTCGGTTATTCCAACAAAGCACATGACGGGTTTATTGGCAATGCTGTGATTGGAGAATGGTGTAATATCGGAGCAGACAGCAACTGTTCCAATTTAAAAAACAATTATAAAGAAGTAAAAGTATGGAATTACACCACACAACGATTTGTCAATACAGGATTGCAATTCTGCGGACTGCTTATGGGCGACCATTCCAAATGCGGTATCAACACAATGTTTAATACAGGAACCGTGGTGGGAGTAAGTGCCAATATTTTTGGTGACGGTTTTCCGCGCACCTTTATACCTTCATTTTCGTGGGGTGGTGCAAATGGGTTTAAAACATATCAACTCAATAAAGCCCTTGAAGTAGCTGAGCTGGTCATGAACAGAAGAGGCCAACAACTTAATGATGCCGAGCGGCAAATATTTCAGGCTATATTTGAAGAAAGCCAACAATATAGGAAAGATTAAAAAAAATTGTGTTTATAGAATCACTTAAGAAAATCCGAAGTTCAAATTCGAGGCGTATGAGGAATCTAAGCCGGAGAATACTGGTGTATTTGAGGCTTTAGATTCCGAGCAACAACAAAGAAGTTGGACTTTAGAGACAAACACTAAATAAACCGGATATTGGCATCAAAAAAAGTGGCATAAGAATTGCTTTTAAATAATGTGTTTTATTTTAAAGTCCTATTGTATGAGGAACATAGCAAAGAATTCTTTAATTATAAAATGTCAGCATATCGAATTACTGACAAATTGACATATTGTAAAAATTAAAAGAAAAACGGTATCCGTGGAAAAATTTAAGCTCAACAAAATGTTTTTAGATGATCAGGAAAGTAAAGCAGAATTTATCCCCCTGATAACAGATGATGATGATGATTCAATACAGAATATTGAGATACCGGAAGTCTTACCGGTACTTCCGCTAAAAAACACCGTTCTCTTTCCGGGAGTGATCCTTCCCATCGTCATAGGAAGGGAAAAATCGGTTCAACTGATCAATCATATCAATGAAGGTAATCAATTGTTTGGTGCTGTTGCTCAAAAAGACCCAAATAAAGAAGAACCTGATTTTGAAGAAATGTATAAAATCGGAACACTCGGACAAATTGTTAAAATACTTGAAATGCCTGATGGCAGTAATTCTGTGGTGATACAAGGAAGGCGAAGGGTTCGTTTGAAAAGCCTTGAAACCAAAGAACCATTTTACAAGGCCCGGGTGGAAGGCTTACCACTTGTGCCTCCCGCAAAAGAAAGCAAAGAATTCAATGCAATCATTTCTTCACTGAAAGACCTTTCCATCAAAATCATCAATCTTTCTGAAAACATACCGAATGAAGCTTCTTTTGCGATCAAAAATATTGCAAATGTTAAATTCCTGATGAATTTTATTTCTTCAAACAGTGACATTAAAGTGGAAGACAAACAGTTTTTACTGGAACTGGAAGACATTGAAGAAAGAGGCAAAAAATTATTGGAATACCTCACCCAACAAGTACAAAAGCTGGAATTAAAAAATGATATTCAGTCGAAAGTAAAAAAAGACATAGACAAACAACAGCGAGACTACATGCTTCAACAACAAATGAAGCATATACAACAAGAACTGGGAGGAAATCCTGTAGAGCAGGAGATTAAAGAATTGAAGGAGCAGGCCAAAAAGAAAAAATGGAACAAAGAAGTAAAGGCCAAATTTGATAAAGAGATCAAAAAGCTCCAACGCACCAATCCTTCGGCACCCGAACATTCTGTGCAGTTAAATTATCTTCAGACCCTGCTCGAGTTGCCCTGGGATGAAACCACAAAAGATAATTTTGACCTGCAACATGCACAAGACATTTTAGATGAAGACCACTTTGGATTAGAAAAAGTCAAAGAACGTATTTTGGAACATCTGGCAGTCCTGAAATTAAAAAATGACCTCAAATCTCCCATCATTTGCCTTTATGGCCCACCAGGGGTTGGCAAAACATCACTTGGGAAATCCATTGCCAAATCCCTGAACAGGAAATATGTACGCATGTCACTGGGAGGAATGCATGACGAGAGCGAAATACGGGGCCACAGAAAAACATACATCGGTGCCATGCCCGGACGCATCATCCAAAACATAAAAAAAGCCAAATCATCAAATCCTGTGTTTGTGCTGGATGAAATAGATAAATTGGGAAAAAGCTTTCATGGCGACCCCTCCTCTGCCCTATTGGAAGTGTTAGACCCTGAACAAAACAGTGAGTTTTATGATAACTTTCTGGAACTGGAATACGATTTATCCAAAACCCTGTTCATTGCAACAGCCAATACCACAAACACAGTGAGTGTCCCATTGCTTGACCGCATGGAGCTGATCAACGTAAACGGGTATATTGTAGAAGAAAAAATTGAAATTGCAATCCGCCATCTTCTGCCTAAACAATTAGAATTACACGGGCTGAAAAAAGATTACATCACTATTTCAAAGGAAGTATTTGAGCATATCATAGAAAATCATACACGAGAAGCCGGAGTCAGGGAGTTGGATAAAACCATTGCCAAAATTGTGAGAAACATTGCCAAACGCACTGCAATGGATGAAAAAGTTGAAAAAGAGCTGACCCGGGAAGAGGTCAAAAAGATTCTGGGCGCCCCTAAGTACCTCAAAGAAAAATATCAGGGAAATGAATATTCGGGTGTGGTGACCGGCCTGGCATGGACTTCTGTGGGCGGCGACATTTTATTTATTGAAACAAGCCTGCATAAAGGCAAAGGTGATCTGTCGCTCACCGGAAACCTGGGTGATGTGATGAAAGAATCGGCAGCCATTGCACTGGCATATATAAAATCCCATTATGATGCACTGAACATCTCTCCCGACGAATTCACCCAATGGAATGTGCACATGCATATCCCCGAAGGTGCTATTCCCAAAGACGGCCCCTCTGCAGGAATCACAATGGTGACTTCTTTGGCATCATCATTCACCAAACGTAAAGTGAAAAAGAACATTGGCATGACCGGTGAGATTACCTTGCGGGGCAAGGTATTGCCTGTAGGCGGAATCAAAGAAAAAATACTGGCAGCCAAACGCGCTTACATCAAAGAAATAATTCTTCCTAAAGCCAACAAAAAAGATGTGGAAGAGATCAAACCCATGTACCTGGAAGGTCTCACTTTTCATTATGTGGATGACATGCTTGAAGCACTCGACATTGCCCTGCTAAAAGAAAAAGCAGAAAAAAACAGTAAAGCGGTTTAATAATCATACGGGTGTGCGTCAAAAATTTTACAATGGCTCGGTTCATCTATAACCAGATTTGATTTCAATGGCAATTAAAAATTTCCCATATCTACGAGAACACTATTGATTGGCCTGATGCCGGTAGTACCGGCTCTTCGTTGATTCTGTGCAACCCATATACTGATAATAATTCCAAAGAAAACTTTAAAAGTTCAATTTTAAAGGGTTTTTCACCATTTTGGCATAATTCCCAATCTGCCAATGATTCATCTTTATGTATTTCCATCCATGCTTGGATTAATCTCAGTTGTTTTTTCGGAAAGTCACCTTCTAATAATCACAATCCTAAATTTTTATTGTTGCCTTTGAATCTTGGTAATAAGCATGGACATGAAGTGGATTATGTTCTTTTGGAGCATAATACATTCTAATAATAATCCCGAAAAACATTGAAATTGTCGGCATAATGAATTACTTTTTATCAAAGATACAAATCTTTTAATTTTTTTGTTCGAGATGGCCTTATAGTCTTTTTAATTGCGCGCAAAACGTTTACGTGTAAGATTAGGCGCGGTTTTCGTGCACCGTTCCAGTCCGCACACACACCGGTGTTGAAGCGGGGCAGGGGGCTGAAATACAGCACTTTGCCCGCGATTAATTTTACACATTGTTGAACTTAGTTATTTTCAATTTATTTATTATCTCTCTACCCAATATTTGAGTGTTCTTAGCTTTACCAGTCGAATGAAAAAGCTCTACTTCTAATTTGTAAATTGTATTTATCTCACGTAATATAGGTTTAACCTCAATTTCAAGAAGATTGTCGTCTTGGTCAAAAAGTCTAACCATATTGTTTGAAAATCTTTTTATTGTATAGTTTATCTTGCCTACAGAAACTTGAACCATATCAACAACATCAAATCCTTTGTAACTATAATTTTTCTTTCCATTTTCTTTTTTAGAAAACTCTGTCGCAAGATAGTGAACAAAAGATTTTATAATAAATTGAGTATTCGGGTCAATCGGTTCAATATCTGAATTCTGTTCATGTTTTATAAGATTTCTCAAAATAGATTCAATAGAATTTTCATTGTCAGAATGATTTACCCATTTTAACCAAATAGCACGAATGTTTTTTTCAATGGCTGGTCTATAAAATTTTTCATAAATCTTTTCATCTGGTGTTATTAATATTGAGTAAACAGATTTACTCTCATCATAATCTTCAGATTTCGTAAAATACTCGTATTGTTTTTCTATCTGTCCCTTTTTAATTGCAGATTTACTTATTTTATTCTCTATTATTATAAATGCGACATCTTCTTCTGTTCTCTTGGAGCTGATTCTCAACAATATGTCCGGTATTTGTCTCCGACCATCTAAGTTCTTTATGGAATATTCTGGTTCTGACGAAACTGTATAATTGTCAGAGATATTTATAATTTGCTCTCTAATCGATTTTTCATTAATCCCTAGCAAATCACATATTTTGTTATTCTCTATCTGAGAATCAATCAGTTTTGCAAATAAAACGAAGAACGAATTATTCAGCTCATTTGCACTATCAAGCAAATAGTTCATAAATGAAGTTATATTCGTTTCCGAAATTCTTCCATTTCCTTCTGATAATGCTTTAAATATATTCATATGTTCTTTTTTTGTTATAATTAAACACTAACAAGCCTACAACGCCAATTGTCGTTGTAGGCAATATTTGGGCATAAACAAACATAATATCTTTTTTTGTTTTATGCAAATATATAAAAAACAGGCAGATAACAAAATTAAATTGAGCGTTTGTAAGCGTTTACAAATGGTTTTCGGAGCAATGGAAAAAATGCAGCACCGAT
>CAZJWE010000032.1:0-22338 GCA_964549265.1 uncultured Bacteroidales bacterium
AATATTGTTTAACGTAGTTTATATGTTGTGTTGGAAATACAGTTAGCTGTTAGCTCATAAATTAAAAACAAGTCAAACAACATTTAAACCATATTTAAACCATATTTAAACTACATTTAAACTACATTTAAACTACATTTAAACTACATTTACAACTACATTTACAACTATATTTAAACAGTATTTTAGGTCTTATAAAAACATTCAACCACTAAAAAATTTATTTTAATAATTGAAACTTCAGTAGAGTTGTGGTAGAAAGAGATATTATTTTAAGATTGTTACATACCCTGTAACAGGCCTTTCATTTTCCACATCAATAGTAATAACATAAAAATATGAATCTACTGGTAATATATTCCCCTTGTAAGTGCCATCCCAGGGTTCATAAAACCCTTTTTGATAGTATAGCAATGTTCCCCAACGGTCGTATATTTTAACTTCGGTATGATTCATATATAATGAATTGTTTATTCCTTCAATGATCCATTCATCATTTTTCCCGTCACCATTTGGAGTGAAGGCTGAAGGGATACGAAGGCAGCCTCTGTATTTTATTGACACATCAACCGAATCCGTGGCAGAACAACCTGTTGTTGTATCTGTTGCTGTTACCGTATAAACCGTGGGTTCATCAGGTTCAACAGTAATTGCTTTCCCGGATTCTCCGGTAGACCATTGATAAATAAATTCATCATTGCCATTCACTTGGATGTCTTCACTTTTTCCTTCACAAAGAGTTATGGCTTCCCCTATATCAATACCGGGCAGTGTTATTTCATTGACTTTTATTGGTGTCAGTGAATCGCTTATGCAATAGCCTTTACGGGTACGGGCATAATAAATTCCTGATGAAGGAGGAGTGAATAATGTGTCGCCTTTAAGCAATAGATTACTTCCGGTGTGATCATACCAGTCTACCGTATATCCTGTAATTGTTGATGCATGTACCTGAATAGAGGTATCAGCACAGTATTCGAATAAAGTGTCTGAGATTTCCGGTGCAGGAATGTCCGGACAATGGTAAGGGATACTGTCAGGAGCACATACCGAATTATTTTCTGAAGAACTTATATTTATTTTATCACCAACAAAAAAAGGCCCCAGTGTATCTAAGCCCTTGTCAAACCTGACCCAATATTGTTGCAGGTCTTCTGAATAGATAATTTCTTCGATATTTGCCACCGGTTTAACAATCACTTTAATGTCATCAGTAGTTGAACATCCTTGGGAATTGATGATAGTAAGAGAGTATGTTGTGGTAGTATCAGGAGATACTGTGATTGATTGTGTGGTTTTACCATTTGACCAATCATAATCTCCTTCTTCTCCTGCGTCTAAAACAACACTGTCCTGATGACAAATGGAGATATCCGGGCCTAAATTAAACATGCACTTTGGCAGGCAAATACGATTGTTCTCCCGTGCCCTGATGGTTATGCTTTCTCCGACGTTAAAGGGGCCCAGTGTATCTATGCCCAGGTTAAATCTGACCCGGTACGTTGCCCCATCCTCAGAATAAATGGTTTCTTCAATATTTGCAGCCGGTTTTACCAAGACAGTGATGGAGTCTTTTGCAGTGCATGTATCTGAATAATCAGCCGTTAACGAATATGTTGTAGTGGTCTCAGGAGATACTTCAATTGAGCGGGTTGCGTCACCATTCGACCATATGTAGTCACTAAACCCTTCGTTTGCAGTTAATATAGAAGTTGTTCCCTTGCAAATCGTGTCATTGATTTTACCATCATCACTCGTGATGGTTAGGTTTGCATCAGGACATTCAGAATAGGCATTTGAAATATATAAAAATAAAATAATGAAGAGTGTACTCAATTTGATGTTCGATATTAAATAATGGGAACGGAAAAAGGAACAAATGTTTGTTATAGCGACAGCAGAAGCCTCTGTCACAATACAATAATATACTGACAAGAATGAAAAAAAAGCATTTTTTTTCATGGTAAAAATGTGTTAAAGTATGATATACTATCCCATCAAAAGTAAAAACAAGCATCTGTTGTTCTAACTTATATATGGTTTGTAAGCTCACAACAAGTCAATAAACATTGTGGGCCTACACCGAATTTCCCCGTGATTGACGGTTTGATTTATAACATGCAATTGTATAACATGATGTATATCATGCACATTTTGTTGAACTATCCAAATCCGTAATAAAATAAACAGGAAAATATTGAAAGGTTAAATATAAAAATATTTTGTAAAATAATAAAGATATTTGTTGTTTTATTTAACAGAATTCTAACTGTTTGTTGTGTAATATGCTGTATTCTAAGTAGATGATAAATGTTTGCTCAATGAAGAAACGACGAGGAAGGATGAATTCGGCGAAGCCAAGTTGGACTTTAGAGTCCCTCAGTATAAAAAAATACAACCCTAAAAAAATAACATTTAAAAGGGTTTTAAAAAAATTGCTCCGGGCAAAGCCGTCGCAATGAAGGCTTTGTAGTGTTGGAAGGGTAAGGATTCATGGCTGCATAAGCATCCCTTTATGAAGCAAAGCAGAAGTGATATCCGGTAGAAGTCCCCTTAACTCAATTATCATAGCTACATAATAAAATCGAACTTTGGAAAAGTGGTTACATCAGACACAAATACTATTTGATTATTGTAACCTGTCCGGTGATCGCATCATCCTTTTTATTATTTAAATCAATGATAAAGTGATAAGAATCAACAGGAAGTGGCATCCCTTTATAAGTGCCATCCCAGGGTTTGGGATATCCTTCTTCTGACTTGAATATCAATTCTCCCCAACGGTCATATACATAAATGACTCCTTTTGGATAATATTCTCCAAAAAACGGGATTTCCCATACATCGTTGACTTTATCCTGATTTGGCGAAAAGGCTGTTGGAATGAAAACACATAATTCCCGTTCAGCCTTGACACTGAATCTTATGGTGTCGTGACAACCCAGACTGTCAATAACTATTGCTGTGTATTGACCGGGGCCTATTTCTTCAAGAACATTATCATTAAAATTATCCTGGGTTGACCATTGATATGAATATGTGCTGTCAAATCCAAATACAGTGGGGGTGCCACCATGTGGATTGAGAGTTATGGAACCATCTGTTGCCTGGTTGCAGATGGGTTTGTCAATTGTATAATCAACCCGGATGGGCGGTGGTTGTGTGATTGTTGCACTGGTGCTGTCCTTACATTGATTGATATCTTGCAGGGTAATATAATAGGTTCCTGCGTACAAGCTGTCTATTAAATCAGATGATGTTTGGAATGTTGTATCCACTCCCTGCTGAGAATAGAAGTATGTATATGCCGGTGTGCCACCGATGTCATTTACTTCAATGCTTCCGCTATTGTCACTATGGCATTTAACATTGGTAATGTCCAAATCGGTAATGTATAATGAGTCGGGTTCAGTTATAGTTACACTGGCAGAGTCTGTTTTCCTGCCATCTGTAACTGTCACACTGTATTCTCCTCCTGAGAGGGAACTGATGGATTGTGTGGTTGATCCATTACTCCAGCTGTATTCATAATTTTCAGGAATTCCTCCTCCAATACCGGTGCTGTCATCATCAAATATTACAGTAATGGATCCGTCGTTATAGTCATTACAGCTGATATCATTTTTAGACAGATATATTTGTAACGGGGGCGGCACGATCAATGTAACCCACAGTGTATCATTGCCTGAACAGGGAGTGTCTTCAGCCAGCACAGCAACATAAGAATTAATGGAGGTGTTTGAACCCCAGTCCACTTCTATGGAACCGGTGTTGTCGGCAACAATGGTTCCGCCATTTACGGTCCATGTATAATTGTCAACTTCCGGATCTATACCGTCCTCCAGCTCATATATCACACCCGTTGTTTCAGTGAAAACACTTGCATCTCCTGTGATCGTGGGAGTCGGGGCAGGTGTTACATTTATGGTAACAGAAGCTGTGTCCCAGCATTCCTGGTTACTGAAAACCGTTAAAACATATGTTGTTGTAGAATCGGTTGTAGTGGATAAAATTTCATTAATACTTCCTCCTCCCGGCTGCCAGTTATAGGTCTCGCCATTTGTACTTGTGCCGTCTAAAACCAGGGGCCTGCCCTGGCACATAGATGTGCTTCCCTGTTGAATGACAATGTTTGCCTGGGGCGTTGGGGCGTATGATATATGGATTGTGTCTCTGCTTTCACAGCCGATTGCATTTTCAACAGTAACATGGTACAAGCCACTGTCAGATACTTCAAGGGTTTGTGTTGTCTGGCCATTACTCCAGAGATAGCTGTCATGTGATCCGGCATCGAGCAACAGTGTATTCCCCTCGCAAAGAGGCCTGTCACTGCCTAAGTCAACCGTTGGGTCGGGCCAGACGGTTATTTGTGCAGTACGGGTTGCATTACAGCCCATGCCGTCAGATATGATTGCAGTATATTCTGTATATTCGGTTGGGTATACAGTTCTTGGATTGGGAAAACTTCCATCGGCCCAGGACTGTGATGTACCCCCCGTAGCCGTGAGTGTTACGGGTTCACCTGCACATATGATGGTGTCGGTAGGGGTAAGGCCGGCATTGGGGAGGTTGGCCCCGTCCAGCACTTCAAATGAATCTATTTTGGGGCAGTTATCCGCGTCATAAACGGTCACCTGATAAGTTCCTTTTGCAAGGCCGGAAATGCTTGAGTTGGTGCTGTTATCATACCACTGGTAAGAATAAGGCGCTCCATTTCCTCCGGTAACATTATCAATAACGATTCCTCCGTCGGAATCTCCTTCACATGATGCATCGGTGATGGTTGCACTGATGGCGATTGAGTCGGGAGATGTAACAGTATAGGTGCTGGTGTCTCCACAGCCGCGATCATCTGTTACAATCACCTGGTAATCACCTGCCATTAGTCCAGTTTGGTTTTGGTTGTTTACTTCCAATCCTGAACCATTTGACGTTGACCATTCAAATTTGTATTCGGGTGTTCCATTGCCAATCGTGAGGAAGATGGCCCCATCAGACCCTTCAGGACATGTAACCGGCGTGATAATAGTATCAATAATCATGCTGTCGGGACAAACGCAATTCAGGGTGACATTTACAGCAGCCGTATCGGCACACGGGCCGCTACCCAGGGTAATATAGTATGTGCCGGAGGGTTTAACGCTGTCAGGATTGCTTAATGGGATCGTTGCATTTTGGTCTTCCCAGTAATTTAGTTGGTGGCCGATTGATTGGTAAAAATTGATTTCTTTAATATCCTAGTAATCTTTGTCTATAGTTGTGGTTAATTGAAATTTAACATATCTTCCTGATGCTCCTGTCAAGTCTATTGTTTCAGTTGAATTGGGGCTGATAGGCCCAAATTGTTCTTCAAGTGTCCAGTTCACATTGTCATCGGAAAAATATATTTGGCACACTCCTTCTCTAAAAATTGAATCTCCGGAGATGACTTCAATTGATCCAATGTTGTATGTTGAGTTCATATCAATGGTGAAGTAATTAGTTTTACTATTTTTTGGCTGTGCATTCCAATAAGTACTTGTGTTATTATCAATGATACTTTCAATACCATCAGCATCATTCCACCAATTCATATCAGATTGATTATCATCTGTAAATAAACTGCTTTTATCTATTAGTTGTTCTGTTGGTAATCCGTCGCTGCCGCTTGTTACTGAAGGGTCTGTAATGTCAACCGAAGGGCAATCGGGTGTTGGGTCTGTGATGTTTAAATTAGCTTGTTCAACAACCTCAATGGTTACTGTATCACTTCCTTCACAGCCTACATCATCGGTTACCGTATAAATTAGGTTGTAAATCCCTTCTGATGTTGTTGAAAAATCAGGGTCAATAATATTTGCAGCTGTTAAAGGAGTTATATTGCCTGTCCATGTGTGGCTCTGATAGGGTGGGGTACCGCCGCCTGGCCCACCATTTAAAGAAATGATTGCCCCCCCGCATATTTCCTGGTTGCCGGGGGTAATGTTAGCTGATGGGTTTAAATTCACAGTCACTTGAGCCGTATTGATCAGATCAACATCACATGTATCTCCGGGGACTAATTCTATGGTTCCGGCTTTGTTAATATCCTGGTAAGAACCTCCATTTGTCCAGTTCCGTTGACCGACACTAGGGGTTCCTGGTTCGGCAAAATCAAGGTAGGCATCAAATTTCATTGAAGAAGGTGGCCCGGCGTATCCCAGATCAGCCCAGGCAATTCGAATCTCGGTACTCCAGACATTAGTTGTATTTATATTAGAAGCATGTTCATAAAACGGGGCATAATGTTTCGTGTTATACGGCACAGTTTGTTGGCTCGCCTGACCATCACAGTCTACAATCAGTTTTATCCCATCTTCATCTGTACCATTACTATCTTGGTCTACACCAGTACCGGCTTGTATTACAAACTCCACAGCATCATTCCTGTGCAATGTCGTGGTATCTGTAATAGGTGCAGCAGGAGGAGAACCATCCTGTATGCGTGCAGCTATATACAAATATGTGTCATCATATAATCCTCCCCAACCTCCATTGTATTCTGTTTCCGGTGGAGGGTCACCCCATGCTTCATTTGGATAGGGGCCCAATAAATGCCAATCAGATTCATCCGGGATTCCATCAAGAGTAGGAGGGGTATTGGTTTCGTATATGGCAACATTTGAAGGGTCTGCTGGGTTACGGAATGCTTTGAAATGAATACTATTGTTCCCTATGTCAAGTTGAGTGGCAGGAATAATAATATTTAAATTGCTTCCATTGCCTTTGAATACACCACTTACAATATTTCCTCCTTTATATGCCTGATAATAAACATCTGATTCAGTATTTTCAATGGTCACTGTAGCATAATCGTTGATGCATACATCATCTCCCTGAACCGGCAGGGTTAAATCAGGACATTGACCATGGGCTGTGATTGTATTTATCAAAAATATAAATACCAGGTATACAAGTTGTTTTAGGGGAGATTTAAGGTTCATTTTTTCTGTTCTGTTTTATATATTTTTCTGTTAAAATATGTGAGTGAGCACCGTTAGGGCTTGAATAACAAACAAAGATATGAATTTTTGGTATGAAAAACAAGATGTGTTTTGATTTTATAGACATTATCATTTTGTCTATATATTTTACACTGTGTTGAACAATGATGTATATTGAAGAAAATGTAATACGATGATTTTTATCACCACAATGTTAAATGTATGTTATTATTTAGTGTTTGTCTCTAAAGTCCAACTTCTTCGTTGTTGCTCGGAATCTAAATTACTCACATCACTTTATTTTTTTAATGTGTTCGTGAGCTCACTAATGTTCGGTTCTCAAATACACCAGTATTCTCCGGTTTAGATTCCTCACACGCCTCGAATTTGAACTTTATAGAACAAACACTCAAGTTTATGGACAGACTCTATTTAGTTAAAGTTTGTTACTATCTAAAAAACGAAAAAAAAATAAAAAAGTTGTAATGGTTGTTTTTATTTAAAAAGGGTTCTTGCCAACTTTGCCACATCAATATCAGCACAATTGAAATGCTTTCGGGGGCATTTTGGATGTCCGTGTAAGCCACATGGCCGGCAATTTAAATGATGGTCTGTTTCAACAATAGATGAACAGTCCGATAAAGGAGTGAATCCGAATGCAGGAATTGTGGAACAGAACACTGCAGTTACCGGTGCGTTTACAGCCGAGGCCAGATGCATGGGCGCCGAATCATTTACATAATTCATAGTGGCTTTTTGCATGAGTGCTGCGGTTTGTAAAAACGAAGTTTTTCCTGCCAGGATTTCAATATTTTCATGTGTATGGGTCTTTATATATTCACATAAAACCCGGTCATCCCTGCTTCCAATCAGGTATATTTTGTATGATTTGCCGATATAATTGATCAATTCGGCCCATTTATCTGCCGGGAATTGTTTTGTGTACCAAACAGAGGCAGGGGCAATGGTAATATATTGGCCGGAATGATGAAGCACTCTTTGGTCTTCTGTAGAAGGATATAATACCGGGCGAATAAATGTATTGTCTGTTAATTTTTCTATCAGAGACAAATTTCGTTCTACTTCATGAACCGGTTTAGAATGTTTGTTCATTTCATGTTTTACAACATGATCAAAAAGAAAGGACAAAGGATTTTTATTAAATCCCCAGGTATTTGAAGCTCCTGAAAATGTAGTAATGATTCCTGAGCTTAAAAAGCGGTGAAGGTTTATTACATGATCATATTTGTTATTCCGGATTCTTCTGATAGTGTTGTAAAGATTGAAAAGTTTTTGTTTTTTCTTGATAAGAATAAGTAGCTCATTGATGAATGGGTGGTTTTTAAAGAGTGTTTCATTACCTTTTCTGATCAGGAGGTCTATTTGGGCATCCGGGTAAAAACGGTGCAGCTTTTCTATTACCGATGTAGCTAAAATGGCATCACCAATAAATGCTGTTTGAATTATAAGAAACTTGCATGGCTTTTGCGAAGAGGAACAGTGGTTTTTATCTTCCGATGGTTGGTTTTGCTTTTTTTTCTTCTGCTTAAAGAGTGACATTAGCTAATGTATATATGTGTCCGGCCAATTATTCCGGGTGAGTTAAAACACCATTATGAATGTATGATTGAAGGGTATTATGAATGCTGTCTTTATCAAAACCGCATTCTTTATAAAGTTCATTTTGAGACCCTTGTTCTATAAACCGGTCGGGGATGCCCAACATTTTTATACTGGCTTTGTAATTGTGTTCATTCATGAATTCCAGGACAGCACTGCCAAATCCTCCTTTGATTGTGCCGTCTTCAACCGTAATGATGTTGTTGAATTTTTTAAAAATGCTGTGCAGCATATCTTCGTCAAGCGGTTTAATGAACCGCATATCATAATGTGCAGCATCAAGTTGAAATTCATTGAATTGTTTTAGTGCTTCGGCAACGAAATTACCAACATGTCCGATACTTAGTATTGCAATATCATTGCCATCGCGGAGTTTTCTTCCTTTTCCGGTGGCTATTTTTTCAAACGGGTGCTTCCATTCTTTTCCTGTTCCATATCCTTTGGGATATCGAATAGCAAATGGCCCGTTTGTATTTAATTGTGCAGTATACATCATGTTGCGGAGCTCTGTCTCATCCATAGGGGCACAAAAGGTGATATTGGGAATGCAGCGCATGTAAGCAATGTCAAAAGCTCCATGGTGGGTGGCGCCGTCGCTTCCGACCAATCCGGCGCGGTCGAGACAAAAGATAACAGGAAGGTTTTGAAGTGCCACATCGTGTATAATCTGATCGTAGGCACGTTGCATAAATGTTGAATAGATATTGCAAAAGGGAATCAACCCCTGTGTGGCAAGGCCTGCTGAAAAAGTGACAGCGTGCTGCTCTGCAATGCCCACGTCATATACCCTGTCCGGCATTTTTTTCATCATGATATTCATTGATGAACCGGTTGGCATTGCCGGAGTGATGCCAATGATCTTATCGTTTTTTTCTGCCAGTTCAACCAATGTATTGCCGAAAACTTCCTGATATTTATTTCCAGCTGCTTCTTTTGTTTCGAACGTATATATTTTTCCTGTTTTTTTACAAAATTTTCCGGGAGCATGCCAATAAGTTTGGTCTTCTTCTGCCAGCTTAAACCCTTTCCCTTTTTTGGTGATGCAATGTAGCAATTTTGGCCCACCTATATGCTTCAGGTCATTCAGGACTTTTGTTAAATGCACTACATCATGCCCGTCAACAGGCCCAAAATATCTGAAATTAAGCGATTCAAATAAATTGCTTTGATTCAGCAGGAATGATTTAACAGAATTTTCGATGTTTTGAGCCAGGCGTTGGGCATTTTTGCCGAGCTTACTAAGTTTACCCAGCATGTGCCATATATCGTCTTTAAACTTGTTATATACCTGAGACGTAGTAATGTCTACAAGATAATCTTTTAATGCTCCTACATTGGGATCAATGGCGATGTTATTATCATTAAGAACCACTAAGAGGTCTGTGTTCAAATGCCCTGCATTGTTAAGACCTTCAAAGGCTTCTCCGCCTGTAAGAGAACCATCTCCGATGACTGCTACAATTTTCCGGTCATGTTCATTTTTCTTTTTAGCTGCAATAGCCATGCCCAATGCGGCAGATATGGATGTTGAAGAATGGCCTACTCCAAATGCATCGTATTTGCTTTCTTCTCGTTTAGGGAATCCACTGATCCCTTTATATTTTCTGTTTGTATGGAATACATCTTTTCTGCCTGTTAAAATTTTATGGCCATAAGCCTGATGCCCGACATCCCATATTATTTGATCATAGGGTGTATTGAACACATAATGTAATGCGACAGTGAGCTCCACAACCCCCAGGCTTGCCCCAAGATGCCCTGTGTTTTGAGATACAATATCAATAATGAATTGTCTGACTTCTTCGCTGAGTTGTTGTAATTGCCCGACAGATAAGTGTTTTAAATCTTCCGGTGTATTTATATGTTGTAATAAATAATGATCTTCCATTTTTTAGTTTTTCTAATCATCAAATTTTAAAAAACATTATATTGATATATAACATTCAAAATTAGAAATTATTTTTCATTATATTGAATTGAAATCATTATATTTGTTTTGGTTAACTATTTAGTTTATAAACAGACATTATTTATATTAAACATATAATTCAAAAAATATGCTGAAAAAAGAGATTATATCATCCATAATATTATTTTTATTGATTGGATATTCTTGTGTTCCACCTCAACAATTCTCTGAGTTAAAAAATGAACACGAAGATTGCAAACAAGTAAGAGACAGTCTAAAAAAAAGGACAGAAAGATTAACAGTTGAAAACACTGAGTTGAAAGCCAGGATGAAAATGGGCATGAAAAATCTCGATGAGTTACAGAAAGACAGCATTGCCATCCGGGATTCTTTGAACCTGCTACAGGATGAATACGACCAGATGAAGAATAAATATTTAAATCTTAAAGAATCACAAGAGTCATTATTAAAAGGGAGTGAGCGTGAAACACGGCAATTGCTTGATAAACTTCAAAAAACACAGGAAGACTTACAGCAAAGAGAAGATAAACTGAAAAATCTTGAACGTGAAATTGACAGAAAGAAGCAGAATTTAGAGAACCTTCGAGCTGAGATGCAATCGCAAAAGGCACGACTGATAGAACTGGAAAATATGCTTTCACGAAAAGATTCTATAGTGCAGGCAATTAAAGACAAAGTGTCGTCGGCATTAGTAGGATTTGAAGGCCAGGGTTTAACTGTTACAAGAAAACATGGTAAAGTATATATTTCAATGCAGGAAAAACTGCTTTTTGGCACAGGAAGTACTAAAATCAATGCTGATGGTATTCAGGCATTGAAAAAACTTGCCGGTGTTTTGGAAAAAAATACTGATATCAATGTCATGATTGAAGGACATACCGATGACCAGCCTTTTGGCAGCAGTCAGGGCTGTATAAACAACAACTGGGAATTGAGTGTGATGCGTGCAGTCTCTGTCATTCAAATACTCATTCAGCATTCGAGTATTGACCCTTCAAGGCTGACAGCAGCCGGAAGAAGCAAATATGTGCCGGTAATTGACGAAAGCACACCTGATGCAAGGCGCAAGAATCGCCGGACAGAGATAATTTTGACACCTGACTTAAGTGAATTATATGAAATTATTGATGCTGCTCAATAATTCTAAAGATCAGAGATTGTGTTTTTTTTAATATCACATTCAATTTTTTGTTGATGAAGAAGATGAATGTTGCTTTATGAAACGGTATTGACGGGAGGATCATGTTCAAACTAACCAATATTTTTATTCGGACTCTTAACCTGGTTAAAATTATAAATATTTTTCACATTGCGTGCTGTTATGCTGTTTCTGTGATATTCAAAAAAGTTTTTATTGCTCCTCATCCTTTATCAATATCCATTGAACCCACTGTTTTATGCAATCTTTATTGCCCGGAATGTATGAAAGGTAAGAATGATCTTGTTCGCCGCAACAACCTTATGGCATTCGGGCTTTATAAAAAAATTATAGATCAGGTATATCGTCACATCACATCTCTATTATTATACTTTCAGGGAGAATCGTTTTTGCATCCTCATTTTTTCGAGATGATCAGGTATGCTGTTAAAAAAAAGGTATTTACAATGACATCTACAAACGGACATTATCTTGACGAAGAAAATGCTATGAAAATTGTTCGATCCGGACTGCATAAAATTGTTATTTCAATGGACGGGGTTACACAGGATGTTTATGAACAATACAGGCGGGGAGGGAATTTAAAAAATGTCATACAAGGGATTCGTAACCTGGTGTATTGGAAAAAAAAGTACAATAGCAAAACCCCTTTTATTGTAGTTCAATTTCTTGTGTTTAAACACAATCAACACCAGATTGGGGATTTTAAGAAGAAAGTATATGAATTGGGCGCCAACAAAGCTGAAATCAAATTACCACAAATGTATGATTTTTCGGAAATAGAACATAAAGTTTCAACCATTCCGGGGTACAGCAGGTATCAACCTGACAAGCATGGGAGGGTCAAATTAAAAGGCAGTATCCGAAACAGATGTTTACGAATATGGCGGGCAATGGTGATAACAACAGATGGAAATGCTGTTCCGTGTTGTTTTGATAAAAATGCAGAACATATCATGGGAAATATAGAAAAAGATTCTGTACAGTCAATTTGGAAAGGAAAAGAATTTAAGGCTTTCAGAGGTAAGGTTTTAACATCAAGAAAAGCAATCAGGATATGTCAGAATTGTTCGGAAGGGGTGCACATTTCACCATCCCTGTAGCCAATGGCTCTATTTAAAAAGTGTTTTGAGGAATCACTAGAGAAAATTCAAAGTTCAATATCAAAGAGAGCTGTTTTTTTCAAATTAGCCGAATGTAAGGCAGGCCAATGCTATACTTCCATGATTTCTTTTTCTTTTTCTTCCAGGATTTTATCAATGTCTTTTACATATTTATTGGTTATTTCCTGCATTTTATCAACAGCTTTTTTTTCTTCGTCTTCGGAAAGGCCTTCATTTTTCATTTTTTTGAATTGGTCATTGGCCTCCCGTCTAACATTTCTGACACTTACTTTTGCATTTTCACCCAGGGCTTTAACATGTTTCACCAATTCTTTTCTTCGTTCTTCTGTTAAAGCAGGGATGTTGATTCTGATCAATTCTCCGTCATTGCTTGGATTTAATCCTAAATTAGCACTTTGGATTGCTTTTTCGATGCCATCAATCACATTTTTGTCCCACGGCTGAATTGAAATGGTTCTTGGATCAGGGGTATTGATGTTGGCTAATTGATAAATAGGGGTACTGGTCCCGTAATAATCAACATATATATCATTTAAAATATTTGGATCGGCTTTCCCTGTCCTGATTTTTTTCAGTTCCTGTTTCAGATGGCTTATTGCCTTGTCCATATTTTCTTTGGCTTGTTCATTGGCTATTTTTACTTCTTCTTCCATGAGCGTATATTTTAAAGGTTTAATTGTGCTTAATTATCGAATTATAAAAATATTTAATTTTTTACTAATGTACCAATTTTTTTTCCTAAAATAATATTTTTTAAATCGTCTTTTTCATTTATGTTGAACACAATGATTGGAAGGTTGTTGTCTTTGCACATAGTGAAAGCAGTAAGATCCATCACTTTCAATTGTTGTTTATATACTTCATTAAAGCTAATTTGATCATATTTTTGTGCATCGGGGGTTTTTACAGGGTCTGCATTATAAATACCGTCTACTTTTGTTCCTTTTACAATGATGTTGGCATTCATTTCGACTCCTCGTAATGCTGATGCTGTATCTGTTGAGAAAAACGGATTTCCGGTGCCTCCTGAAAAGATTACTACTTCTTTATTTTCTAATGCTTTAAGTGCTTTTTCCCTGTTAAAATATTCTGCTGCCGGTTCAACTCTGAAAGCTGTGAACACCCTGGAAGGGATATTTTCTGCCTGAAAAGCAGCTTGTAATGCAAGACTATTGATAATGGTTGCCAGCATCCCCATGTAATCGCCTTTTACCCTGTCAAATCCTTTTTCCACTCCTTTTAACCCCCGGAATATATTGCCTCCTCCGGGTACAATTCCTACTTCAACCCCCATATCAACAATTTTGATGATTTCGTGTACGAAAAACTGAAGTTTCTGTTCATCAATGGATTGCTGGTTGGACATTAACACTTCGCCACTGAATTTTAATAAAATCCGGTTGTATTGGGGGGTATTTTTCATGATCGTCAAAAAAAGATTCAAAAAAAAAGAGAGCACAAAGGCTCTCTTTAACTATTATCCGGCAATGCTGTATTGTTTAATTGCTGTGACTGTTAGTTCTTTGTCTTGTTCCTGAATGTATTGTTTTACTGTTTTTTTATTTTCTTTGATAAAGGATTGATTTAACAATGTGCTTTCTTTGAAAAATTTATTTATTTTTCCCTGTGCTATTTTATCAACCAATTCATCGGGTTTGCCTTCTTCTCTGATTTGATGTTTAACGATTTCCATTTCTTTATCAACCTCACTTTGCGGGACATCATCTTTATCAATTCCAAGCGGATTCATTGAGGCAACCTGCATTGCTACATCTTTCCCTACTTGCGGGTCATCTGCAGATTTATTTAAACCTACTAATGAAGCTACTTTGTTTCCAGGGTGTACGTAAGCAGTGACTTCTTCTGCTTTGATGAAGTCATAGTAAGATAATTCTATTTTTTCTCCGATTACGCCGGTTTTATTGGTGATCTCTTCATTAACAGTGCCATTATTTATTTTGGATTCCTTTAATTCTTCTAAATTGGCAGGAACTTTATCCAATGCTAATTCAAGAATCTCATTTGCTAAATTCAGGAAATCACTATTTTTTGCAACAAAGTCGGTTTCACAATTTAGTACAATCATGACACCTTTTTTCTTATCATCGGAAGTTTTGGCCAAAACCGCTCCTTCAGCAGCCTCTCTGTCTGAACGCTTTGACGCCATCGCTTTTCCTTTTTCCCTGATTATTTCTTTTGCTTTGTCAAAATCACCGTTAGCTTCTGTTAATGCTTCTTTGCAATCCATAATACCTGCACCGGTGATTTTCCTTAATTTGGTTATTTCAGCAGTTGATATTTTTGTCATTATGATGTGATTTTATAGTAATATTAATGATTGATTATTTTTTTTCTTCTTCCTGAGCTTCTTGTTTTGCCGGTTCTTTTTGTTCAGGTTTAGCTTCTTGTTTTTTTGTATCCTCTTTTTTGTTGTTTTCCTGTTGTGGTGCTTTTACTTCATTTTTTTCAGGTGTTTCAGAGGTTTTTTGTTCTTCTGTTTTTTGTTGTGTTGTAGAGGATTCTTTTTTTGCAGTGGTTGTTTTTCTTGCCCGGCTTCTTCTGGGTTTTTCAGCAGCTGTTTTGGGTTTATCTTTGGTTTCTTTTTCTTGTTTTGCGTCTTTCTTTGATTCGGATTCGGATTTTTCTTTTTCAAGTTGACGTTCATTTAATCCTTCTTCAACTGCCTTAGTAACTACATCAAGGATCAATGCAATGGATTTGGAAGCATCGTCATTAGAAGGGATTGGGAAATCAATATCAGTTGGGTCGGAATTGGTATCAACTGTGGCAAATAAAGGGAGATTGAGTTTTTGGGCTTCTTTGACTGCAATATGTTCTTTTAAAACATCAATGACAAAAACAGCAGAAGGGACTCTGCCCATATTGGCAATACTTCCGAAGTTTTTTTCCAGTTTATCTTTTTGCCTTGCAATGGCCAGTCGTTCTCTTTTCGACATAGTATCATAAACGCCTTCTTCCATGTTTTTTTCTATGGTAGACATTTTTTTGATCGTTTTTTTGATCGTGCGAAAATTGGTGAGCAAACCACCTGGCCAGCGTTCTGTGACATAAGGCATTTTGAGAGGGTCTACCTTTTCTTTTACAATCTCTTTGGCTTGTTTTTTTGTAGAGACAAAAAGGATTTTTCGTCCTGATTTGGCTATTTGTTTCATGGCATTGGCTGCTTCATCCAGCTTTGCCATGGTTTTGTGTAAATCAATAACATGAATCCCGTTGCGTTCCATATAAATATAAGGAGCCATTTTAGGATTCCATTTTCTTTTAAGGTGTCCAAAGTGTACACCTGCATCCAATAGTTCTTTAAAAGTTGTTCGTGACATTTTTTTTAAGTTTACATTCTACAAATTGGCAACACCCGGAGTCGTTTCGTTTTACCTGCGAAAGTTCCGGACATTTAGATACTAAACCCGATATATTCGATAGATTAGCGTTTACTAAATTGAAATTTCTTCCTTGCTTTGGGCTGGCCTGGTTTTTTTCTTTCAACCTGGCGCGGGTCTCTTGTTAGCAGATCATTGGGTTTTAGTACGGCATGATGTTCAGGGTCTTGTTTTTGTAAAGCACGTGCTAAACCAAGACGTAATGCTTCTGCTTGCCCTTTAAAGCCTCCACCGGTAACATTCACTTTGATGTCAAAGTCATTTCTTTTTTCAACAGCGTTCAATGGTTGTTCTACTTTGTCCTGAAATAAACGTAATGGGAAATAGTCTTTATAGTCTTTATCATTGACTGTGATGTTTCCTTTGCCTTCGGTCATATAAACCCTTGCTATGGCTTTTTTTCTTCTTCCTATGGCATGTATATATTTCATCTGTTTTTATTTTGATTTTTAAAGGTCATATGGAACCCGTCATGATTTTAATTTATTGACTTTGACCAACATAATCAAATCCTCAATAATCATGCTCGTATGTGTCAAAAAAAATGTCATGGCTTGGTTCATATTATATATAATTATTATGTGAATTTTATTTGATGTCGTCTAATTTAATTTCTTTAGGTTTTTGGGCCTCTTGATTGTGCTCAGCACCTTCGTAAACATGCAGGTTTTTAAAGATGCTTCGGCCCAGACGATTCCTGGGAAGCATTCCTTTTACGGAACGTTCGATGATGCGTACGGGATATTTTTCATGCACTTCTTTAGCAATTTCTTTCTTTTGCCCTCCGGGATAATTAGAATACCGGATATATTCTTTGTCCGTCCATTTTTTGCCCGTTAATCTTATTTTTTCCGCATTTATGATTACTATATTGTCTCCACAGTCTACATGAGGAGTGAAACACTCTTTATGTTTTCCGCGCAATATTTTGGCTACTTTTGAAGATAGTCTTCCTAATACCTGATCTGTAGCATCCACCAGAAGCCATTCTTTGTGGACGTCATCTTTTTTTACCGATTGGGTTTTATAACTTAATTCACTCACTATTTCAGGGCTTTTTAATTAAAAAAATATTATTAAAGTTTAAAACGGACGGCAAAAATACAACATTTTTTAAAATTATAAAGGATTTATGATTAATTTTTTATTAATATTTTAGGTGTTCATGGAAAGTCAAGTGTGAAGTGAAGAAGAGCTCAAAGCTGTATTAACAACTTCGTTTCTTTTTAAACACAATATTGTATATGGCTTTGAATAAATAGCGCATGTCTGTCTTAAACGGATGGCTTTCGTATTGATTAAGGTAGTTTAGTTCTGATTGTTGGATTTCTTCAAGAGTTTGAGGTAAGTCAACATAAAAAGGCGGTATTAAACCGGGTTTGTATTGGATGCGTTTCTTTTGTAATTCGTTGGAATACAAGTTAAAGTAATGTTGGCTTAATGGCCTTACACCAATGAGTTTCATTTCTCCCTTGAGCAGGTTAATGATCATTGGGAATTCGTCGAGCCATGTTTTCCTGAAAAACTTTCCCAATGTTGTCACCCGGAAATCATTGCTGAATTTTCCTCCTTCCTGCAAGGCATTGGTTTTATACACATAGTCCTGAATGTATTCAGCATACGGATGCATGGTGCGTAATTTGAAAACATAAATAAGTTTGCCGTTTTTTCCTATTCGTGGTAATTTAATAAAAGGCCCGTATGTAGGCGTTTCGTCAAACGCCGGTTCTCCGGTTTTTTTTGCCACAAAAAATAAATGGCCTATGATTTCTTTTTTAATGAGTAATTCAAACCCGCACGAATACAAACGCCCCAATACTTCAGCTTCTGAAATAACACGGTTTTCGCCCCGTGTCATTAAAAAATAGATTTGTTTACTGATAGAAAATTTTGGGAAGACACGTTTCACAATAAAATCAAGACTATAATATATGATATTCAGCCCCGGAGGATATTTTTTGAATAATCTTTTTTTTCGTTCGTCTTTTGTCTCAACACATCCTATAAATATTCCATTATTGGGGATTTTGGCATTCACTGATTCAAAGAATTTATTGACATACCTGATATCATTGACCCTTTTAAGGTTGATAACATTTTTATAATAATTATCAGGAAGCCGGTCAATGTTAAATCGGGTAGTTGTTGCCAGAATGATATAATCTGGTGTATTGAGGTCAAGGTGTTCGTTTAAAAAATGATATACCTCTTCTCCTGCCTCTGATTTGATGGTGTCAATGATATGACTCGAGGGCTCGATTTTTCTGTCTTTAACACCCAATGCCGGAAGTGCAGAAGGGTGTTTTTGTTTTTTGCGATGGCTTTTATCAATGTGTTTTTTGGGACCTGCTTCGTGTTCTCCTAATTTGGTATGTTGCAGCAAATATTGAACGGATGCTAAAACACACTCGAAAATTGTAGCTATTATAATGGTACCCAGAACGATAAATCGTGAATATTCCAGCAGTCGGAATGAATACATTAAAAGAGCAGCAAAAGCAAGAATAACAGTATTTAATTTGATGATATGCATGTAAATCTGGGATGATGTACGCTTTTTGGTATTGAATTTGCCTTTAGTAAAGGAGATGATAAGCCATAAAACGATTAAAACCCCATAAAAAAAGAGATATTTATCCTGGTAATAAGAAGATATGGTTGCGCCCTTTTTTAATAAAATTGCAAGGGTGAAAGAAGATAATAGTATAAAAATATCTATTATGATTAAAAAAACACGGGGCCTTCTTTTCATGGAATATGTGATTTATGCTTTTAAGGGGACTTCTAATAAAGAAAAATGAATGTAAAATTAAGTTAATTCAAAACAAAATTAAATTAATTCAATATTTTTTTGTTTTTTTAGTTTAATTTTGACTAAAAATATAGTATTTGTATGAGAGGGATAATTTATAAGCATTTGATATTAAGTGTTTTTTTTGTTTTTTTGTCGAATCATATATTATTTTCAGCAAATGTTGACAGCTTAAAAGCATTAATCGGAACAGCGTCATCTGAAAAAAAAGTTTCGCTTTACATACAGTTGTCAGAAGAATATTCCTCCGATTCATTAGCGTTAAGCATGGAATATGCAAGAGAAGCTCTTGATATTGCTAAACAAACCAAAGACCGCAAAGCAGAATCTGATGCCTTATGCCAAATAGGAAATGTTCATTATTATTTATATAAACCTGAAAAAGCTTTGGAGGTATTTCGTGAGTGTTTAGAATTAAAACAACAAATCAATGATGTAGAAGGATTACCTCAAGTGCTGAATTATATAGGCGTTGTATATTATCACATGCCGGAATACGATTCAGCAAAAAAATATTTCACACGATCGTATAATATTGCAGAAGAATCGAAAAATGTTGAGCAGGAGGCAGATGCATTGTATAGATTGGGGAATATATCAAGAAAAGAGAATGCGATGCAAACGTCTCATGAATATTATAAACGTTCTTTGGCTTTATATGAGAAAATGAATGATTTGAATGGGATTGCAAAAGTTCATAACAGTATCGGATTAATATATTATAGTGATGAAAAATATGATAGTGCTGTGGTTCATTATCAAAAAACGAAGTCCATTCGAGAGGAAAGTGGGGATACACGGGGTACAGGGATAGCGCTCCACAACATTGCCAATGTTTATATCAACTGGGGAAGGTATGAAGATGCTTTGCCATATTATTTCAAAGCATTAAGAAATTTTGAAAAGATTGATTTTAAGCTGGGGATATCGAGTTGCCAAAACAATATAGCCCTTATTTATGAGGAATGGAGTAAACTTGATAAGGCCCGTGAATATTATAAAAAGGCCTTAAAAACACGCCAGGATATTGGGAATGAAAAGGAAGTAGCCAATACACTCAGTAATTTAGGAAATTTGTGTACCCAGGAAGTCATAGATTCCCTTGAAATTGAGTATGGTGAAAAATGGATTGATTCGGTGAATATATATAAAAACACCCGTCAAATGATGAAAAAATTTGCTGAAGCATTGAAATACCATAAACAGTCTTTGGAAATACGTCAAAAAATAAATGATAAAAGGGGCATTGCCAGTTCATTAAATAATTTGGGGACTGTTTATATGAATGCCGGTAATAATCAAAAAGCACTGGAATACTATCAACAGGCATTGGATTTAAGCAATGAATTGGAAAACACCAAAGAGTCAATAACCAATTTACTGGGAATGGCAAGAGCATATCAATATACAAATGATTTGGAAAAAGCCCTGAACTACTTGAATAGAAGCTATGACGTAGCAACAACAATCAATGCCAGGCCTAAACTTAGAGATATAACCGAATCTTTTGCAGAAATTTATGCTTTAAAGGACAATTATCAAAAAGCATATCATTATTATAGGGAATACAGTAATTATAAAGATGATATTCTGAATAACCAGTTTTCAGAAAAACTGGCAGAGGAACAAACCAAATATGAAACGGTAAAGAAAGAAGCAAGAATAAAATTATTAAACAAAGAAAAAGCATTGGCAGAACAACGGAATAAAACAATGCGGCGCACCATTATATTTTTTATTGTTGGCTTTATGTTGGT
This sequence comes from uncultured Bacteroidales bacterium, assembly GCA_964549265.1. Lineage (GTDB taxonomy): Bacteria > Bacteroidota > Bacteroidia > Bacteroidales > JBBRXJ01 > CAYMKE01. The sequence goes on from CAZJWE010000032.1 coordinate 20,766, forward strand.
AGGAGGATTAACCGTTATAGTGATCCGGCAAAACAATAAAGTCAAGCAGGCCAACAGCTTATTAGAAACCAAGAATGAGCTGATTACCCAGCAGCATAATGAAATCAAAGACAGTATTAATTATGCACGTCAAATTCAAAAAGCAATTTTGCCACCTGATGATTACATTGATAAATTATATGCTGATAAATTTATTTTGTACAAACCCAGAGATGTTGTGAGTGGCGATTTTTACTGGATAAGCAAGCGCAATAACAGGGTTATAACTGTAGCAGCCGATTGCACAGGGCACGGAGTTCCCGGTGCGTTTATGAGCATGTTAGGCGTTGCATTCTTTAATGAGATTGTGAGTAAAAATCCAATGATCCATGCCAATGAGATATTGAACGAAATGCGTTCAAGGGTTATTGACTCGCTTCATCAAACAGGCAAAACAGGCGGTAGCCAGGATGGAATGGACCTCGCTTTGCATATTCTGGATTATGATACAAACATCCTGGAATTTTCCGGTGCAAATAATCCTCTTATTTTAATCAGAGACGGTGAATTGAGCATGGTAAAAGGCGATAAAATGCCGATTGGGATACATGATCTGGCAAACCAGGAATTTACAAACCATACGTTTGAATTTAAGAAAAATGACCGGGTATATACATTCTCAGATGGTTATCAGGACCAGTTCGGTGGCCCGGATGAGAAGAAATTTAAGATTAAAAACCTGAAAAACCTTTTATTGGAAATTCATCAAAAGCCAATGAACGAACAAAGAGAAATTCTGGATAAAACCTTTAAAGACTGGATGGCAGAAAGTGACCAGGAACAAATTGATGATGTTATTTTAATAGGGGTGAAGATTTAAATTAAAAAATAAAACACGTTGCTAAGCTCTTGAAATAGAATACTATGTCTGCAGGCTTAGACGCCTTGCATCTGCACAAAGCTTATGGCATGAATTTTCCGGGTTAATTATCTCTTCTGATTCTCGTATATCTTTTGATATTTCAGCCGGGGTGATATAAATTTCCCTTATTATGTGTAGAAAATATCTCAAGCATTCTTTTCCCAAACAGCAACAACCTCTCATGCAAATTATATGGCTTTTTGTTTTCTTCTAAAAGGAATGGTGTGAATAGAAAAAAGATTATTTGATAATATATATATCACGGTACGTTGAAGTTAAAATGCTAAATGTTATTCTGAAGTGCTGAGGATAAGTACCTTAAAGTTCTTCGTGTTACTTTGTGAAGCAACTTTGTGTAACTTTGTGACATAGCTTCTACTTCATAGTCAATACACCGAAGGTGCTATAAGCAATAACGTTGGTTATTACACAGAGAACCTCAAAGAATTCACAAAAACCACAAAGAAATTTTGAAATGATTGAAAAGGTGTACTAAAAGATCGCTTAAAAATTTTCATCCAAATTAATCAGTTAACGAATGGATTTCCCATTAAAAAACTTTATAATTTTGGTTTTACTGCATATTTAGTGGAAGCCATATTCTGAGTATTCAGTATTTAGAAGTTAGAAGTTAGAAGTTAGAATCGCTTCATAATAGGCTTCAATTAGTTT
>CAZJWE010000033.1:0-6638 GCA_964549265.1 uncultured Bacteroidales bacterium
CCAAAATTAAGAAAAGCAGTTCTCAGTAAACAGACAACGGTATTTTATGAATTAAGGGGACTTCTATTAATTCCTTTCTTTCAAAAAACAAATATAATGAATAAAATGAAAACACAAATGAAATATGGATAGGCCACCATCTGGAAATCAGCCGGGTGTTTCATGAAAAGTGTCAAACAACAGGAGATCAGGCATTAATAAAAACAGCACAGGAAGCATCAGTGGTTTTATGTGAAGATGCAATGCAAAAAGGCATGGATATGGAGTACGGCGGTATATTCAACCGGTATGTTGATGACCAGTTGGCCTCCGGGGAAAAAGACTGGTGGCCGCAGGCCGAAGGAGCCCTTGCATTATTAAAGTTGTATTCACATACTCAAACCCCAAAATACCTCAACCATGCCATCCGTTTGATTGATTACATCGAACATACCCTTTCCGATCCTGACCATGATGAATGGTATACCACCGTTTCTAAAGAAGGAAAGCCAATCATGAACCAGCTCAAGACAAATTTCTGGGAATCATTATATCATAATGTAAGATATTGTATAGAGGCAGTATATGAATTGAGGAAAATGTTGTGAATTGTAAAAACATACATCATTTTCCTGCAAACTTCATTTCTTCATCTACCTCTTTGCCCTCTCCTCTGCCCATGAACATCCAATTCAATCCAACTAGGAAACAAAGAGAACCTCTTATATCTTCCGACAGTGAAGGTTTGAAATCAATTCCTGCATGCAATGAAAAATCATCTTTCCAGGGATAATCAAAACCAATACCAATAATGACTCCGAACTCACTTTGGTATGGACTTTTCTGATCAACTTCAACGTTTTCAGATAAAAAATAATATAAGGTAGTATCCGGAATTTGTTTGATATGGGTTACTTGCCTTGTTCCTTCATAACTTGAAAAAAGGGTTTTACTATAAAAAATGCCTGCACGCAAAAAAAGTAAATGTGTGGGAAAAAAATAAATTATTTTATTAACAATTTAAATTCTCGTTAAAGATAAGGCTTATCAAAATATTTTAATAAAAATTGTGAAAAACTTAATTTTAAGAAAACGTTAAATTAATGTAAAATTGTGCTGGATTTACCGGTTCCTTAGTGAACTAATGCTTTGTCGGGATAAAGAGGGAATCCTGTGAAAATCAGGAGCTGTCCCCGCAGCTGTAATTCTTAACAATGTTTTAACATGCAAGTCATTGTCCCTGATAATGAACAGGATGAGAAGACGGTTAAAACAAGATAAGCCAGAAAACCTGCCGGTGAATTTTGGATCCGTAGCTTTCGGGTGAAAAGCAAAGGAGTGGAATACAAATGTAAACCTTCCTTCTTATTTTCCTCGAAGCTGCATAATTAATAACCTTTAAAAATTTTTGTATGAAAGGAAATGCAGCTTTAACCAATGTGAACATTACAAAACGAGACGGACAACAAGTCCCGTTTGACGGAGAAAAAATCACTTTTGCCCTTTTTAAGGCATTGCGTGCAGTCGGATATCCTGACAGGAAAAAAGCCGGGGATTACAAAGAACAAGTCATTGCCAAACTGGGGGCCGGTATAAACACTTCGCCTCCCACAGTTGAACAAATCCAGGACCTTGTAGAGCAGACGCTTTTTGAAAATAAAGAGTACGAAGCTGCAAAAGCATACATTATTTATCGTTTTCAGCATCAAAACATACGCGATGCCAAAGAGATGTTTTCCAATATTGATATTATTGAAGATTATATTAGTTTGAAAGACTGGAGGGTAAAAGAAAGTGCCAATTCAACATATTCATTGCAAGGATTGAACCAGCATGTGTCAACACTTGTCAGTTCGCAATACTGGTTAAACCAGATTTATCCAAAAGAAATTGGTGATGCCCATAAACAAGGCCGATTCCATATTCATGACCTCGGATTTTTAAGTGTATATTGTGTGGGATGGGATATGGAAGATCTGTTACTAACCGGTTTCCGTGGCGTGGCAGGCAAGACGCAAAGCAAGCCGGCCAAACATCTCAGGGCAGCACTCGGACAAATTGTCAATTTTTTCTATACCATGCAGGGTGAAGCCGCAGGTGCACAGGCTTTCTCGAACTTCGACACCTATCTTGCTCCGTTTATACATTATGATAATCTTGATTATGAACAGGTAAAACAATGCCTCCAGGAATTTTTATTTAATATGAATGTTCCCACCAGGGTTGGTTTTCAAACACCATTCACCAATATTACAATGGATTTGATTGTACCTGAATTTTTGAAGAACCAACCGGTCATTATTGGAGGCAAAATCCAGGATAAAACGTATGGCGAATTTCAGGAACAATTGAGCATGTTTAACAAAGCGTATGCTGAGGTGATGCTCGAAGGCGATGCCAATGGGAGTGTATTTTCTTTTCCTATTCCTACATACAATATCACACAGGATTTTGAATGGAACAACCCGGATTATGACCTGATTTGGGAAATGGCTGCCAAATATGGGATACCTTATTTTTCAAACTTTGTCAATTCCGACATGGACCCGGATGACGTACGCAGTATGTGCTGCCGTTTAAGACTTGATAAAAGAGAGTTGCAAAAACGCGGCGGTGGATTGTTTGGTGCCAATCCTCTCACCGGATCCGTGGGAGTGGTCACCATTAACCTGCCCAAACTGGGGTACGAAGCTAAATCAGAAGAAGATTATTTCCAGCGCCTTGAATGGCTGATGGAGATGGCTAAAAATAGCCTTGAAATCAAACGGAAAGTCATTGAGCGGTTAACTGAGCAAGGATTATATCCTTATTCAAAATTCTACCTTCGTCATTTGTATAAAAAGAATGGAGCATACTGGAACAACCATTTTTCTACGATTGGCATCCTTGGCATGAACGAATCATGCCTTAATATTATGGGCAATGATATTACATCGCCCGAAGGGCATGCATTTGCCGTGAAGGTTATGAATTTTATGCGCGATCATCTGGAGCGTTTCCAGGATGAAACAGGGCATATTTATAATCTTGAAGCCACCCCGGCTGAAGGCACTTCATTCCGCCTGGCAAGGATTGATAAAATGCAATATCCGGATATCATTGTTGCCAATGAAGAAGCATATAAAAATGGCGCACAACCCTATTATACCAACTCAACACAATTGCCTGTGAACCACACAGACGACCTTTTTGAAGCATTGAAGCTACAGGATGCCTTGCAGACAAGATACACAGGAGGTACGGTTTTCCATACATTCATCGGCGAAAGTCAATTACCTGTAGAATCTGTGAAACAATTGGTTAAAAAAATTACACATCATTTTAAATTGCCATATTTAACGCTATCTCCTACTTTCAGCGTTTGCCCGGACCACGGATATATTTTTGGAGAGCACGAATACTGTCCGAAATGCCAAGCAGATGGGAAAGAGCAAAAAAGTACCGTCTTTTCAAGAATTGTAGGCTACTTAAGGCCTGTTGATCAATGGAATGAAGGGAAACAAGAGGAATTTAAAGAAAGGGCTTTGTTTGATAAAGGAGGTGTTGAAAAAAATAATGGAAATGAACATGACAATGAAAAAGTATGTTGTGAAACAGAAGAAATCAGTTAGTGATCTATTATGAACAATTGTATGTATTCAATTCCGGTTATTGAAAAAGGCCTGATTTATCAGGCCGGCGAAAAGGTGCTTCCTATTGGGGGCTTTCAAAAACAAAGCCTGGTAGATTTTCCTGGACATATTTCATCCATTGTATTTACATCCGGATGCAATATGAGGTGCAATTATTGTCATAATCCTGAATTGGTAGTGCCTGAACAAATCAAAACAACAGAACAAAAAGATACAGGAGAAATATTAGAATGGATTCATAACAATAAGCTATTGCTTGATGCAGTGGTTATTACAGGAGGTGAACCAACCCTGCATCAATCACTCGTACCTTTTATCCGCCAAATCAAAGAATTCGGTTTAAAAGTCAAACTCGACACAAACGGCACAAACCCTTTGTTGTTAAAGCGCTTAATTAACGACCAGCTAATTGATTATGTGGCGATGGACATCAAAGCACCATTGGTTATTCCAAAATACAAAACGGTTGTGGGAGGTCATTTCAGCGATGCGATGATGGAAAATGTAAAGCAATCTATACATATCTTAACCAATGGAACCATTGCATTTGAGTTCAGAACCACTTTGGATGCTTCATTAGATGATGAAGATATTAAAAATATCATCTGTTCCATTAAAGGCACTTATTATTTACAGCCAATGAACACAAGCCATAAAACTTTAAAAAACAATGGATTGAATGTGTTAAAATACAATTTGCATGCACTTGTCAATGGCGAGAACAACCATACCAATGTGATTATTAGAGGAGAATGATGAAAATTAGCATGTAAATTGCCTAAAACTTCAGTGTTCATTTGTCTTCCTCTCAGGTATAGACAATCCTGGGTCAATCAAACACCACCTCATGCCGTTTCCCTTCATGAAAATCAAACATAATGTTAATCTGGTATTCTGTATTTCTTGGTGTGGAAAGGTTAGGCAGGTGGCCTTTTGAAAAATACTGAGCATCCAAAGTTTCCATTCCGGATGATAATGCCCCTCCTGTCCGTTCACATAGGAAAAACAATTTGTAAGCATCAAAAAGCCCCAGGGGATGTGAATGAGTTCGTTTATCAAATACAGCGACTAATTTTTGGGCAATAACTTCAATGCCTGCTTCTTCTTTGGTTTCTTTTACAGCTATTTCAGACGGTGTATAACCCGTATCAGCAAATCCTCCGGGCAATGACCAACTCCCGTCTTTCCGTTCTTTTACCATCAATATTTGATTGTGTTCATTGAAAACAGCGGCCCGCACATCAATTTTGGGTGTTTTATACCCGTCATTTTCTTCAATACACAATTTAATCCGTTCATAAGGCTGATCTGTCAGCATTTCCAATAACCTTATGCTAATGGCATGAAGCTCTTTATACCGTTCCATGTCAAACTCATTCGGCGAATACTGAAGGCCTGTTTCTGTAATCGACTGAATTCGTTTTACCAATTCAAAAATTTTATGTGTCATACTCCAATAAAGTTTCTCTATCGAAAGTAAATTTATAAAAATTTTTAATGAGCATTTATATTTCAGTTGAAAGTTTATAACGATAGCATCCCTACTGTTATGTCAAATTTTTCTTCTCTTTGATTTTCAGTCGTTTGATAAGTTATGAATGATTTGTTTTTTTGTTTACAATATATGCACAATTTGATGATACATCTCACCTTGAAATATTTGCACTCTACAAAATTATTCGTTTAATTTAAATCGTGTTAGAAAATGAAAGAAATATTTCTGTATTGGGCAAAAATGGCGTATATTTGTAATAAGGCAGATTATTTTAAATGATTAATAAACAGAAGATTTTCAGTTTATGCTAAGCAGTGATAACATATATGCAAAAAAGCATTTTTTGCTTTTTTTGTTATTGTTTTTATTGATACCTCATTCAATGACAGCACAAAATGTGAACTGTCCTAATGATACTACTGTTTATACTGAAATAGATTCCTGTTTTTATTCTATTTCCGATGACACCTATGATACAGTAAGCACAACAGGTTTTATAGGTATTACTTCTGTTCAAAACAGTTTTGATGGAGGGGCTACTTTACAAGGAAAAAATATTCCTGTTGGTTCTACAGGGATTACCTGGACAGTAATGGATGTGAATGACACCGGTTCTTGTGGATTTACCATATCTGTTTTAGACACCGTTCCTCCTGTTCCTCTTTGTCAGGATATCAATGCATATCTAGATGCAGCAGGCAGTGTCACAGTCCAGCCTTCTGATATTGACAATGGAAGTAGTGATAATTGTATTATTGCATCAAGAAATGTAAATCCTAATTTGTTTAACTGCAGTGATATAGGAGTTCATGCTGTGACATTAATAATTAATGATAATTATGGAAACAGTGATTCTTGCCAGGCAAATGTTACTGTGATTGATACCGTAGCACCGGATATTGCATGCATAGACACCACAATCTGGCTCGATAATTCCGGGACGTATTCGATTGATACCACGTATGTCAATGGCGGAGTAAGTGATGCCTGCGGCATAGATACCCTCTGGCTGAGCCGGTATGATTTTACATGTTCTGATGTCGGCACATCACCCCAGGTCACCTTGTATGCCCGTGACAATCATGGCAATGTAGACTCGTGCATCAGCACTATCACAGTAATGGATACAGTGTTGCCATCAATTACCTGCATAGACACCACAATCTGGCTCGACAATTCCGGGGCGTATACGATTGATGCCACGTATGTCAATGGCGGTGTGAGTGATGCCTGCGGCATAGATACCCTTTGGCTGAGCCGGTATGATTTTGCATGTTCTGATGTCGGCACCTCGCCCCAGGTCACCTTTTATGCCCGTGACAATCATGGCAATGTAGACTCGTGCATCAGTACCATCACCGTGATGGATACCGTTTTGCCATCAATCACCTGCATAGACACCACGATCTGGCTCGACAATTCCGGGGTTTATACGATTGATACGACGTATGTCAATGGCAGCGTGAGTGATGCCTGTGGCATAGATACCCTTTGGCTGAGCCGGTATGATTTTGCATGTTCTGATGTCGGCA
>CAZJWE010000033.1:6738-22036 GCA_964549265.1 uncultured Bacteroidales bacterium
TGAGCCGGTATGATTTTGCATGTTCTGATGTCGGCACCTCGCCCCAGGTCACCTTGTATGCCCGAGACAATCATGGCAATGTTGATTCGTGCATCAGCACCATCCCAATAATGGATACCGTGTTACCGTCAATCACCTGCATAGACACCACGATCTGGCTCGACAATACCGGGGCGTATACGATTGATACCACGTATGTCAATGGCGGCGTGAGTGATGCCTGTGGCATAGACACCCTTTGGCTGAGCCGGTATGATTTTGCATGTTCTGATGTCGGCACCTCGCCCCAGGTCACCTTTTATGCCCGTGACAATCATGGCAATGTTGACTCATGTCTCAGCACCATCACCGTGATGGATACCGTGTTGCCATCAATCACCTGCATAGACACCACGATCTGGCTCGACAATACCGGGGTTTATACGATTGATACCACGTATGTCAATGGCGGCGTGAGTGATGCCTGTGGCATAGACACCCTTTGGCTGAGCCGGTATGATTTTGCATGTTCTGATGTCGGCACCTCGCCCCAGGTTACCTTTTATGCCCGTGACAATCATGGCAATGTAGACTCGTGCCTCAGTACCATCACTGTATTAGATACAATATTGCCTTTAATTTCATGTACAGACACTACCGTTTGGCTTGATAATACAGGAAATTTCACCATTGATACATCATATATCCATGCAGGATTTAATGATGCCTGCGGAATAGATACATTATGGCTGAGCCGCTATAATTTTAATTGTTCTGATTTAGGGGCAATCCAACAAGTTACGCTATATATTCAAGATAACCATGCAAACATTGATTCTTGTTCGGCTGATGTAACAGTACTCGATACAATTAACCCAACTGCTGTATGCAAAGATATAATAATAAAAATCAATGATACAAGCGGAATTGCAACCATTAATGCAGATAGCATAGACGGCGGGTCGTTTGATAATTGCACAATTGATACAATGTATGTAAGCCAGGAAGAATTCAATTGTTCTCATGTTGATACCAACACCGTTGTATTGACAGTAATTGATCAAAGTGGTAATATGGATAGTTGTTCGGCAGAAGTAATTGTGCAATACACTACGTGCCCTGAATTTTATTATGCTCCTATCCGGGATACTATTTGTTCCGGAGATAGTGCATATATAAACTTGTCAGGCAATCTCGATTCTGTTCAATTTACGTGGAATGTCAATGCACACCCCTCTGTCTCCGGAGCTTCTCCCGGTTCATCCAAAACACCCTATAGTATTTATCAGGAACTGGTTAACACTAGTGATACTGCCCGCCTTGTAACTTATACAATCACTCCTACTATTTTTGGGTTATGTTCGTTGACAGATACTTCCATAAAAATTTGGGTGGAGCCTGTGCCAAAAGTAAATGCTTCCCCTGCCATCGATACGCTATGCAACAATGGCAAAACCACTATTTCAATCTCCAGTAATTCTGTACCAACCAAGCCTGTTAGGTTTCAATACAACGTGATTGCAGAGCCCGGCCTGAGTGTTTTCCTAAACGACACATTCAATATTGCTACCGGTGATATCATACGGGATAGTCTTTATAATTCAACAGACTCAGCAAAAAGGGCCATGTATGTGTTTTCTGCTTATACCCAACGTTCACAGGATAGTGCGCTGAAATGTGCAGGGATGTATGATACGGTTTTTGTATGGGTTGAACCCACCCCTGTTGTTACTGCATTACCTGCGACAGACACTATTTGTAATGATGGCAATACAAATATACTATTGGAAAGCCAAAGTGTACCAACAAAGGATGTCCGGTTCAAATATCAGGTATTGTTGGAAACCGGTTTAAGTATTATACAAGGGGATACATTTGATATTGCTGCCGGAGACACGATACAGGATATTATTCATAATGCAACAGATACTGCCAGGATGGCGAGATATATTTTTACTTCATACACCCAACGAGCCCAGGATAACCAGATGAAATGTTCAGGACAAATGGATACAGCATATGTATGGGTGGAGCCTTCCATTGCTATAGTCCCCGATCCATCAAAGGATACTATTTGTTCAGTAGGTATGGTGAATATCCAGTTCAACTCTACCTCCTATTCTACGAATGGATTTGAATTCAACATTCAGGCTGTTCCAGACAATCCTGCTGCCTTGTCAGGCTATTCAAATATCAATGGATTTACAACGGATAGCACCCTTGTCCAACAATTAATAAACAATTCGGACTCCGTTCAAAAAATTGTCTATAATATTACCCCTTATACGCTTGATAATAATGATATTCAAAAATGTCAGGGAATTTTAGATTCCGTTGTGGTTTGGGTTGAACCCGTTGCAGTTGTGAATGGCAATCCCGCGTCGGATACAATATGCAGTAATGGAACTGTAGATATCACACTTACCAGTCCGTCTGTGCCTACCAGGCCTGTGCGGTTCCGTTATATCATTGATACAGTTCCCGGCCTTAGTGTAATAAGCGGAAGCCAGACAAATCTTTCCAATGGATATCATATCACGGATCAATTTATGAATGTAACGGATACAGCAAGATTGGCAAGAATTATTATAACACCTTACACTCGTATGCCTTCTTCGGATTCAGAACGGTGCACAGGAACCAATGACACAGTGTTAGTATGGGTCGAACCTGTTCCAACAATGCAATCTATCCCTGAATATGATACATTATGTAATGACGGAATCACCAATATATCATTCAATACCATTACCAAATCAACATTTGGTATTGAATATAATGTTGAAGCCTTACCGGACAATCCTTCACAAGTTACCGGATATGCTAATATAACCGGATATACTTTGGATAGCACTGTTCAACAGACTATTCATAATAACAGCAGTATCCCTCAAAAAATAGTTTTTGTGACCAAGCCTTATGTGCTGAATAACAAAAGCATGCAGGCCTGCGCCGGAATTTCGGATACATCGGTAGTATGGGTGAATCCTTATCCTGAAATATTTTTAACAGCAAACAGAGATACAATCTGCAATGGGGAGACAACAGAATTGAATGTATCACCAGTGAGTACCTTCACGTCAGGTAGCCATATGTTCCATTATTCTATTGAATCAACATCCGGAGATACATCCAAAATAAGCGGGTATAACAGTGGTGACAGTTTGTCAATGGGGAGTGTATTTCAGACACTTACAAATAAAACAGATACGATTCAAACAATTCAGTACAGGATACATCCTTTTGCTATCAATACGGGCGCTGTAGGAATATGCGATCATTCCGGTGTAAATGATACCATTGTGCATATTGAAGTATTACCATCTCTAACCACAATGCTTACAAGCCCTGAATTCACAGGAGGATGGAATGTCTCATGCAATGATAGTGCAGACGGGCAAATCAATGTGTTACCGGATGGGGGTGCATTGCTTTATTCAATGTATAATGAAGCAAATTCAACTTATGCATGGTCAAACGGAGCAACACAGCAGAATATTGACAGTCTTGAAGCCGATACTTTTTATGTGACGGTGACAGATGCACTTAATTGTATAGCGTTTGACTCAATTGTTTTAGATGAACCGGCTCCAATTACAAGCACAGTAGACGTCATACCAATCAGTTGTAGCGGGGGAGGAGATGGTGGTTTCGATCTTACCATAAATGGCGGCACACCCGGCTATGAAACGCACTGGATAGGCCCCAGCCCTTTTTCGTCGGATGAAGAAGATATTGATGGTTTAATTGAAGGTAAGTATAGTATAGAAATATCAGATACAAACAATTGCTTTTTTCAACAAAATTATATTATTAAGTCTCCTCCAGCAATTCAATATGGAGAAGATATTTCTAACTACAATGGGTATAATGTTAGTTGTTATGGGTCTAATGATGGGGTTATTGAACCAAATATTATCGGGGCAGGTGATTCGTCTGATTTTATTTATGATTGGTCAGGTCCTGATGGATTTCAATCCAATGAGGGCAATATAGACTCATTATATGCAGGGACATATTATCTTTCGGTTACAGATACCAATAATTGTTTCAATTCATTTGAATTTACATTGAATGAACCGGATTCAATAACCCAGTCCATTGTACCTGTGAATATCAATTGCGGGGATACCAATGGCGGACGCATTGAGATTCAGTCGGTGAACGGAGGAGTCAGTCCGTATACAGGTATCTGGTCAACCGGAGACACTACCCAAATCAGTGGAGATACCATTGTGAATTACAAGAATCTTGCGGACGGCGTTTATTTTGTTACAATAACAGATCGAAATGGCTGTGCTTCATATGATACAACGATTATAGAACCCCCGCCGCCTTTGGATGTTACTATACAGATATCTTCAGATTACCAGGGGTATCCTGTATCATGTTTTGACTCTTCTGATGCTTCGGTCCGGGTGAATTTAGGGAATGGGCAACCACCTTTTAATTATCAGTGGTATTTAGACGGGGCGTTTTATGATACTTTAGACCAGGACTTATTGTCAGATATTGGTGCTGGAACATATTCGGTGCTTGTAACAGATTCATTGCAATGTGAAGGAAGAGATACGATATCAATCATACAACCTGATTCAATAAAAGTAATATCATTATCTGTTTTTCAACCATTATGTGCAGGGGGAGATGACGGGCATGTCTCGGCTACTGCTACAGGAGGTGTGCCAAATTATCTGTATGAATGGTCAGACGGTCAAACCGGTAAGTTTGCAAATGGAATGGTATCCGGAAATTATCAGGTTACTGTATACGACCAGAACGGATGCTATCATGATACATCTTTTTATATGAGTGAACCGGAGCAACTTTCAATGAGTTATACCATCCAACGTCCTTCCTGTCCGGTAAAACCGGATGGCAGCATTGATGTTTCAGTTACAGGTGGAACAACCCCATACCAATATACATGGACAAATTCCATTGGTGAGCAATATTATTCGTATTCAATTGAGCTTCTCAAGGAGGATATATATTATGTAACCGTGGCTGACGGACATAATTGTACCTTGTATGATACCATAAGGTTGAATGCAATTGACGAAATATGCCTGCATATTCCCACTGCGTTCTCACCTAATAATGATGGAGTTAATGACGTGTGGCATATTGAAAATGTTGAGTTGTACCCCGAATTAAGCATTGATATTTATGACCGTTGGGGCGCAAAGGTGTATGAAGTTAAAGAAGGATACTCCAATGACTGGGAAGGCAATTATAATGGCCTTCCATTGCCGGTAGATTCGTATCATTATATTGTAGACCCTAAAAACGGTAAAAAACCTTTTTTAGGGCAGGTAACCATTATCCGTTAATCACTATTCTTTTTTAACATTTCTTCTACTTTATGAAATGACTTTAAAAACCCTTTAATCACTGACGATGTAAACCCATGATGTTCCATCTCATTGAGTCCGGCTATGGTGATTCCTTTTGGTGTGGTGACTTTATCAATTTCTTCTTCGGGGTTATTATGGCTTTCAAACATTAATTGTGATGCCCCGGCCATCATCTGTGCAGCGATTAACCGTGATGTTTCCGGTTTGAATCCCAGTTCTACTCCTCCTGCCATGGCTGCACGGATAAACCGGAGTGCAAAGGCGGTACCGCAGGATGCGAGAACAGTAGCTGCCCCCATCAGGCTTTCTTCAATAACAAATGTTTTGCCTAATTGATTGAAAAACGAAATCATCTCATTTAATGTTTTTTGGGGTGCATTTGGAGAGGCAAGGCATGTCATAGATTCACAAATGCCAATGGCTGTATTGGGCATAGCCATAAACAGAGGAATGTCATTGCCTGTGATTTTTTGAATTTTACCGGAATGAATCCCGGCAGCAACACACACCAGCACCTGTTTTTTTACATCAAGTGCAGGTTTGATGTTATGAACAACCTCTTCAGTATGATAAGGTTTGACTGCTGTTATGATCATGTCTGCATCCCGGGCCGCTTTAATGTTATCCGTTGCAGTGGTAATGTGTTGTAAGTCATCAAGTTGTTGTTGGGCGATATCGGATATGACTAAATGGCCATGGTCAAGCAACCCTGACTTTAAAATTCCTTTTGCTATGGCAGACCCCATATTTCCTGCTCCTATAATTGCTATTTTATTGTATTTCATGATATGAATGTTTTTACTGTTTAAAGATATAAAAATATTAAAATTCAGCACAAAACAATTAAAATATTCGGTACTACCCTTATTTTAGTGGTTAAATATTTATGAGTTCAGTATAAAAAGTATAAACTTTCAACTTTCAATCTTTTTAAACTACACTCAACTATATTTCAACCACATATAAACTATTTTTCCAACCCCATAAATAAATCGCAAATTACCATTAAATTCGTGGTAGAACCAAATATTCTTATATCAGCGATCTATAAATAATTTCAAGCCTGGCTGTTTCGTTTTCCCAACAAAGCTCATCAGCTGCTATGTCCAGGTTTTTTTTCCACATATTATTTTTGGCTTTGATGCTGTTAATTTTTTGAGCAATAGAAGATGGCTCAAGTGTTTCAGTGATTTCGCCAATAGTATAATGATTGACAAGAGCAGCCATTTCTTTCATATTGGAACATAAAACCGGAATTTTTGCATGTATATAATCAAATAATTTATTTGGCAAAGCATAATAGTAATTAAGGCCTGCATGTTCTTCAAGGCTGATCCCAATGTCGGCTTTTTGTGTATAATAAGGAAGTTCGTCAAAAGGTACTGCACCTAAAAACCATACCTTTGATTCAAGTTTTTGTTGTTGTACCATGCCTTTTAACTTATCTTCTATGTCACCCGTTCCAATGATGACAAAAGACCAGTCATTCAAAAAATGCATGGCATTGATCATACTCTCCAAACCCCTGTGAATATTCAATGATCCCTGGTATATGATGATTTTATTATCAGGAAGTTTTAATGGAGATTCCGGGACCGTAATTTTTTTTGATTTCAACGGTAAATTTCTTACAACATGCATGTTAATGCCATACTTCTTATTGTATTCTTGAGCAATTGAATCACTTACAGTGTAAGAGCATGAGATTTTCGGGAGGATAGCCCGTTCAAAGGCTTTCCATGCTCTTTTTGCTGTTTTTTTGGATATCAATTCCGGAACTTCTGTAAAATATTCATGACTATCATACACCAAAGGCTTTTGTTTGAGTTTTGAAATGCAATAATTAGCAGGTAATGTGTCCAGATCATTTGCTACCAGAAAGTCAAATTTTTTAAACAATAAATAAATGAAGAGGCGTATGTTGTATTCTGCATAAAACCAAATTTTTTTATTAAAAAACAACCCGAAACGTTTTGTTTTATATTCCCTTTTAACGGGCATGCTTTGGCGAAATTTTCTGCCAATAAGTATAACCTCAATGTGTTTATCGGATAAGAATGTTGCAACTTTATGAACCCGCTGGTCAGTTGTTAAATCATTCGTAACTGAAATGTATGCAATCTTTTTTTTATTGTTGGACATGAATATTGTAGAAAATTTGACTTGCAATCATTATTTTTGCACAAAAAGATTATGCCGTTGAAAAGAAAATCATTTTCATTGCAAAAATACAATACTTTTGGGATAAACGTGAAAACCAAAGATTTTCTTGTTTTTACAGAAGAAAAAGAAATTCCTGAATATTTTAACCATGAGCATGATGATACCCCTTTTTTTATTTTGGGAGAAGGGAGCAATGTGTTATTTAGCAGGGATTTTGATGGAACCATCATGCATCAAGGAATAAAAGGTGTTGAAATAATCAATGAAGAAGGCCGGTATATTTATTTAAACGTTGGAGCAGGAGAACATTGGGATGATTTGGTTGAATACGTTGTTTCGAACGAATGGGGGGGGCTTGAAAATTTATCATACATTCCCGGTACAGTAGGAGCATGCCCTGTGCAAAATATCGGTGCGTATGGCGTTGAAGTGAAAGATGTAATACATAAGGTTAATGGATTTGACATCCAAAACAATGAATGGAAATCTTTTACTAATGAAGAATGCAGGTTTTCTTATCGCAACAGCATTTTCAAATCACAACTTAAAAACCAATTCATTATAACATCGGTTGTGTTTAGGTTAACCAAACAAAAGCATCGTTTCGTCATCAACTACGGAACACTTCCTGATGAGCTTGCAAACTACAATACCGTCCAAATGGCAATCATACGTGAAGCTGTGATCAATATTCGTAAAAGAAAACTACCGGAGCCTAAGAAATTAGGAAATGCCGGAAGTTTTTTTAAAAATCCGGTTGTGCCTGCTCATAAAGCATACGAGATACAGCAATCATACCAGGATATGCCTGTATTTGATGAGCCGAATGATCATAAAAAAATACCTGCTGCCTGGCTTATTGAAAAATGTGGATGGAAAGGATACAGAAACGGGGATGCAGGTGTGCATGAACACCATCCTCTTATCCTGGTTAATTATGGGGAAGCAAGCGGAATTGAAATACTTGAACTTGCACGGAAAATACAACAATCAATAGCAGAACATTTTGGAATAGATATCCAATTTGAAGTCAATGTGGTGTGAATTGGGTACGTTATTTTTTTGTTTTCGAGTTAAAAAGTGTATCGAATTTTGTTTTTTTATGTCTATTTTTGTTGGGAAACTATAAACTAAACTAATATGACTACACCCAGAGAAAATTTAATAAGAACTTTACGAGGAGAAGGATTTGACTATGTTCCTGTTGATTTTGAGTTATGTGAATCACAGGTCAATGCATTTGAGGCCAGGTTTGGGCATAAAGATTACCTGGCTTATTTTGGCCAGCCACACCGGCCTGTTGAATTTAAGATAAAAAAGAATTTTACAAATGGTTTTGACCTTTATCCAAGAGAAGAATTGCCTGAAGAAATTGAATTCGATGTTTATGGCGTAGGCCATTCAAAAGGTTCAGAAGCAGCCTTTCATATGACCCGGATGCATCATCCGTTAAAAGGGGCTGAACTGGATGAAATCAAAAATTATCCTTACCCGGTGTTAACGGAAGAATATAAAAATGAAGTAAAAGATGAGATAGCATCACTTCATAAAAACGGACTGGCTGCCTTTTGTAAAATGCAGATGACAGTTTGGGAGGCATCATGGTATATCCGTTCGATGGAAGAGTTGATGATGGATATGATGATTGAAGATGAGAAAGCAAATGTATTGCTTGATAAAATAACAGCATTTGCATGTTCAAAAGCCAGAGCATATGCGGAATGCGGGTGCGATGTATTATCCCTGGGTGATGATATCGGCACACAAAGTTCGATTATGATTGATACAGACCTTTGGAAAAAATGGCTTCAGCCCCGGTTAAAACAAGTTATTGATGCTGCAAAACAGGTCAATCCTGATATTTTAATATTTTACCATTCATGTGGTTATATTATTCCGTTTATTGATGATTTAATCAAGACTGGTGTTGAAATTTTAAATCCGGTTCAACCCGAGTGCATGTCATTTGATGAGGTACACGATCAGTTTGGTGGCCGGCTTTCATTTTGGGGAACCATCGGGACCCAGGAATTACTGCCTTTTGGAAAACCTGAGGAAGTCAGACAAACCACACTTTCAAGACTACAGAAATGCGGAAAAAAAGGAGGGATTGTCATTGGCCCTACTCATCTTGTTGAACCCGAAGTGCCCTGGGAAAACTTAATGGCTATCATGGAAGGTGTAAAAGCTTATGAAGAAAGTTTGAAATAAAACTTTCTTCATATGCTTTCATGAAATGAAGGATTGTGACTTTGCGAAAGCTCAAAAATTTTCTTTGGTTGAATTGTTTTGAGCGATTACGTCTGATGCTCAACATCCAATAAATCATTGATTGCTTTCACCGGATTAAATGTAGCATAAGGGGCCTCAACAAATATTGTGTTCCATTCAGACATAGCTCCATTCCACAAACCCGGTAATTCTTGTGCTTTTATTTCTTTATCCCCGGCAGATTTTGTTGTGATAAAACCTGTGTTGGGGTCTACAAAGCGGTTGAGGTCAAATTTATTACCTTTGAAATCTTTTATGTAACAGGCAAAATCAGTTGGATTAAAGTGAGTTGCCCGGCCGTATATTTCTTTCTTTTCAGGGTCATTCAAATCTATTTGTTTTGTTTCGGCAATTTGGAGTGATATGGTTCCATCCGGGTTTTTTGCCCAAAAAGGCCCGCCTCCTGTATCACCATGAGCTTTTACCATCCCCCCAACGCGCACGGGGCGGTTGAGTTTTTTGAATAAATAATTGATGACCATATTTTTATCTTTCTTATCAAAGTCCTCCGGTGGAATGATACAAAGCTTCTCTTTTGTATATGCCAGAATCTCATCAATAAGTTCATCGGTTATGTTCCGTGGGTTTTCCAATTTAGTTAAATATTCATGTATTTGTTGGACAAAATCAAGAAGAACCCCTCCTAATACTTTTTTATATGTTTCAATCAATGATTTTAACCTGTCCGGAGCAATATTGTCAATGTTTTTAATAAATATAATGTCTTTATCAAGTGCATTGAGGTTTTCCAATAATGCACCGTGGCCGCCGGGCCTGAAAAATAATTCACCGTCTTCGGTTCTGAATGGTTCATTATCCATATTAACGGCTATGGTATCTGTGGCAGGGTTTTGTTCTGAAAAAGTAATGGTGTATTTTACTTTGTATTTTTTTTCATATTGTTTAATGATCTTATTCAGATAATCTTCAATTAATTTTCTGTGCCTGGGTAATACTGTGAAATGAATGTCAACAAAACCTGTTTTGTACTTGGCGTAGAGAGCTCCTTCTACCATATGATCTTCTAATGGAGTTCTGCTATGGGTTTTATATTGATGAAATTTAATCAATGCTTTTGGCAAAAATCCATAATTTAATCCATCCTCAGTTAAAAGATAATGCAACAGGGTAATGTGTTTATTATTCTCAATAAGCCGCTCCGGAGTATGTTCATGCTTTTTTAAAACACTTTTAAGGTCATTATAAAACGGGAATAACTTCAGGTTTGAAAAAAAATGGTTTAACGCTTCATTGTTTTTTACAATTTCGTGTATATCATCTTTTTGTTCATCATAATTATTATACAACTCATATAAAAATTTAAACATGCGGGTAGCTGCCCCGGAAGCAGGGACAAATTTAATAACAGACGTCTCCTCAAGGCTGTTCTGGTATTTTGAAACCTTTTGAATTGTCTCATTATCTGAAAGTTGTATGATCCCGTCATGAACTAAAGCAGGCTTCTGGATATCCAGGGACGGAAACCCTTCTTTGAAATTTTCAAGTTGTTTATTGATTTGTTCTATAGGTACTTGTCGTTCTTCTAATTTATTAATCTCTTTTTCTGTAATCATATTTATTGAATTAATGATTTTACAAAGCAAATATAATCAGCATTGATCATTTGTATAAATGAAAATGCATTTTTTTTGTAAAAAAAGTATTTTAATATTGATATTTAAACTTTTAAGAATCTTGATTTTTTAGAAAATATATCATTCATTGTAAAAGTAGTATAAATCTCTGATAAAAAAATTACTTTTGGAATAAGAATTGTAAACAAATTAAGAAATAAAAATATAAACGGATGAATGATACCCCAATTTGTATACCGGATACTGAACTTTCACGAATTGTTGTAGTAGGTGGAGGGTTTGCAGGTTACAATTTCATTAAAAAAATACATGATAAACGGTATCAGATCGTATTGATTGATAAAACAAATTATCACAGGTTTCAGCCATTGCTTTACCAGGTTGCTACGTGTGGTTTAGAATCTGATTCAATCAGTTTTCCTTTACGCAAGTTATTTCATAAAAGAAAAAATTTGATATACCGTAATGCCGCTTTGAAAACTGTAATTCCAGAAGAACATAAAATTATTACAGATAAAGGAACACTGAAATATGATGTTTTGGTGATGGCAATGGGAAGCAAGCCAAATTTTTATGGTATGAAAGACATCCAAAAAAACAGTTTTCCTTTAAAAGATATTGTAGATGCATTGAACATACGAAATCAAATATTAACAAGTCTTGAAGATGCATCAAATACATGTGATGATCAAATCAAAGATGCCTATACAAATTTTATTATAGTTGGTGGTGGCCCTACTGGAGTAGAATTAGCAGGGTCTTTGGCTGAATTTAAAGAATATATCTTAAAGAAAGATTATCCTGATCAGGCCGAACACTTCATGAAAATATATCTTATTGAAATGCAGCCCCGTATCTTATCAACCCTTTCTGAATATGCTTCTAAAATGGCTAAGAATCAGCTTAAACGGATGGGCGTTGAGATATTGACGAATGTCTCTGTGAAAAATTTTGACGGACAAAAAGCTATTTTAAGTGATGGATCAGAAATTAATACAGCTACATTACTATGGACAGCCGGTGTTGCAGGAAATTCACCTCAAGGGTTTAAAAACGGAACAATTGGTAAAAACGGACGCATTAGAGTGAATGAGTACAATAAGGTGGATGACTATCAAGACATATATGCTATTGGCGATATGGCAAGTCTGGTAACTGAAGAAAATCCTAAAGGGCATCCTATGCTGGCCAGAGTAGCTATTGAACAGGCAAAACATCTGGCAAAAAATATTAAAAATAGTGAAAAAGGAAAACAGGAAATACCATTTACATATAGAAATAATATATATATGGCAACAGTAGGCAAAACGTATGCAGTAGCAGACATTGGACGATACGTTTTGAAAGGTTTTGTTGCCTGGATAGCATGGGCAACTATTCACCTGTATGCTTTAGTCGGAGGGAAAAATAAAATAATTGTAGGGATCAACTGGCTTTATCATTATATTACTTATGACAAAACAAATAGATATATTTTGAAAGGCATGAAGTGAAAAAGCGGGGAAGAGGAAATCTTTCTTCCAGCAGATGTAACCCTTATCCCCTAAAACCTCTATACCCTTTATGACTGACAGGAAGCGTTTTTTGCAGAAAGGATTTTTTGATCAATTATAAATTTATATACCTTTGGGTTTAAATTTGAATATCGTCACACATTCATTTATACAAAAGAAATCTTATAATTGAGCTATTCCGGATTCTGAAATTATAAAATGAATTGCATTATCAAATATATAAACCAAACAACAAATGAACAAAACTGAATTCACTCCATTTTTGGAAAAGGTCATTTATCAATTACAAGATCAGACAATTTATTATGAAAACATTTATCAAAATTCAAATAAGACAGAGGGGAAAAATGAATTTTTGTTTTTTCTTAAACCTGAGATCACACTTGATGATGAAGCAATTAAGCTTCCCCAAATACTCGATATTGTAATTGATAAGCTGAATGAATACAACCTGGCCATCACCCGGATCAATGCCCTGTCAGCAAACTATTTGTCTGACTATAAAATCATTGATAATCACTATGGAGTGATCAACCGGATTGCCAACGATGCTGTCAATGAAATATCCGAAACTGCGAGAAATAAATTCAAATCATTATACGGAGATGACCCTGAAAAATCAACTATGCTGGGTGGACTTGAATTCATCAAAGAGTACCCCGAATATTCTCCTAAAAAATTAAATAAATTGTGGGAAAGCCATGAAGCAGATAAGCTCGCAGGAGGCACATATTGTGTTCCGCTTGAAATAGAAGGCAAAAAAGTCTACCTGGTAAATGGTTTTCACCCTTTGCAATTAGAGCATTTTACACAAAAAGGACGGTCAATCATCACGTTTAATTTGGTTTCTGATACGGATTGGCATGTGGCGAGGGATGCATTCATTGGTGCTACAAACCCCAAAGATGCCAAAAAAGGGAGTTTGCGGAATATATTAAATGAACAACAAGAAGAATTGGGCTTATACATCTCTCCGAGCCGCAATGGAGCGCATTTATCAGCAGGCCCTGTTGAAGGCCTGATTGAATTGATGCGATACGATTCGGATTTTTCAAAAAATATTATTCAGAAACCAACGAATTACCGGTTTGGCAACAAATTGTATAACCTGTTCGACCTCGATAAAGCAGACAAATTATTGGAGAACCCGACCGTTCGATTCAGAGATCAGGATATCTCAATTTTCGATATCACAGAAGAGAAAAACACCGATGAAGCCCTTGAATTGCTGTCTGAAATTGCAAAATCCATTAACGAATAAATAATCTAAAAACATATACACGTCATGTTCAATACATTAATGAATCATAAATCCATACGCTCTTATAAACCTGATCCTGTTTCAGATCAGGTTTTGAATGAAATTCTTTTAGCAGGCTCAAGAGCTTCAACCATTGGGAATATGCAACTCTATTCTATTATTGTTACACAAGATGAAGAAAACAGGAAAAAGCTTGCACCATTGCATTTCAATCAGTCTATGGTAACCGAAGCGCCTGTAGTGCTCACTTTTTGTGCAGATATTCACCGGTTTCATAAATGGTGTGAATACCGGGACGCTGAGCCGGCTTATGATAATTTTTTATGGTTTTTTAATGCAGCCATTGATGCTTTGCTGGCTTGCCAGAATGTTTGCATTGCTGCAGAAGACAAAGGCATGGGGATATGTTATCTGGGGACTGCTGTGTATATGGCCGAAGGCATCATTAACACATTAAACCTGCCCAAAGGCGTTGTACCGGTCACAGCGATTACATTGGGGTACCCCGCTGAAGACCCGGGACTGACGGACCGGCTTCCATTAGAGGCGGTTGTGCACAGGGAAACATATCAAGCGTATACAAAAGAAGCCATTGATAATATTTATAAGGAAAAAGAAGCTCTTAGAGAAACGTTAGACCTTCTTAAAGAGAACAATAAAGAAACCCTGGCCCAGGTATTCACTGACAACCGGTACAAAAAAGATGATAATCTTGTATTTTCAAAAAAATACCTCGAAGTGATTGAAAAGCAAGGGATGATGAATAATGGATGAATCATGTTTGGTCTATTTTATAGTCCCTCACCATTTCAGAATTTAGCCCTATACAGAATAATAAAAAAATGCTAATTATCGGGTAAAAAGAAAATAATGCCGCATTCTCCTGGGCTCCGAATATTGTTTGCACAAAATCCTACCATCAACTATGTTGCGTTGCTGCTTTATTTGTCTTTGCATAGTTTTTTAACTTTTTTTTAGAAAAAAAGTAACAAAAAAATCGTGCCGGACTCCTCGCCGACCCATCACGGCTTGACAGCTAAAAAATATGAACAGTCATTGTTGTTTTTTGTCTTGTCACAGCTGTAGAAATAGTATTTTCTTTTTTCCTTTTTCTTGACGTGGACTACATATTTTTTTACGCTGTCTTCACCGGATGGG
>CAZJWE010000034.1:0-21595 GCA_964549265.1 uncultured Bacteroidales bacterium
CGCCAATTGTCGTTATAGGCAATATTTGGGCATAAACAAACATAATATCTTTTTTTGGTTTATGCAAATATATAAAAAACAAGCACATAACAAAATTAAATTGAGCGTTTGTAAATGTTTGTAAGCGTTTACAAATGGATTTTCGGAGCAATGGAAAAAATTATAGCAAAGGTTATGTATGGAATAAATCAGGAACTTAGCCCGAAAAATTCACCGCAAAACGATAGGAATCAACATAAAAAACGATAAACAAACCTTTTTGGCTTACTGCAATCCATTTTTTAAGAACCCAAATTTAGGGTAAATGCTTGCCATTACCTTTGCACATCTTCTTCGTTGATAAGCCCTTGAAATAGAATGCTATATCTGCGTGTTTAGACGCCTTGCATCAGTATAAAGCGAATGATCATGAATTTTCCGGGTTAATGGAGTCATTTTTCAATGCTTTTCATTCAATCAAGAAAAATGGTATTGAGAGATAAAGTTTTAAACATACACCAAACTTGTGTCCCTTTTTTTATTCCCAATAATGTTAAAGAGGCATTGGTAATGGCTACAAGCAAAGGAAACCCTGCATCTACCAGACAAATGGTTTTATGTTGTGTTTGAAAGATGTCTGTTACTATTCCCGGAATGCGGTTTCGCAACGACACATCTTTAATAAAATGAAGTGACAATGAGATGTCTTCCGGACGAAGAAATATTTTCACCCTGTCACCTATGGCAGGGTTTGCCCGGTATTGCTCCAGGGCAATGGCTATGAGCCGATCGGCATCGCCGGCACTCAGCAATGTAAGTCCATGCTTGCTATGATGTGCAAACACGTTTAGCTCAACAACGTTTAACAACCCGTCGTTTTTTAACATATCAATCAAGGCAGGATTTTTTATCAGGCCGGTATAATCGCCATACCCTATTATGTTTCCGCGGTTTATAAGGAGGAGTTTATTGGTGAGCTTTAAAAGGTCGGGCAATTCATGGCTTACTATGATGATGGGAATGTGCAATAATTTGCTAATATCCCGGATGTAGGGTATGATGTTATCGCGCAAGGGGCCGTCTAATGATGAGAATGGCTCATCCATGAGCAAAAGATCGGGATTGCTCATTAATGCACGTCCTATAGCCACCCGTTGTTTTTCTCCACCGGAGAGGGTGTTTGGTTTTTTAGATAAAAGAGGCTGTAAGCCCAACACGTCAATGATCCTGGTTTTGTGTTCTGCTTTCATGTTTTTTGAAGACGGGGAAAAATCCAGGTTCTTTTTTACGGATAAATGAGGAAACAACATCCCTTCCTGGAATATATAACCAATCTTACGTTTATGTATAGGCAAACATATTTTTTTGCGGCTGCAATACACGGTTTTATCTTCTATTACCACTGCTCCGCATTGAGGCTTTATCAATCCTGCAATGGTTTTTAAGATGGAGGTTTTGCCGGATCCCGAAGGGCCAAAGATGCCTGTAATGCCTTTCTCAAAAACAATATCAACATCTATATCAAACAAATCGCGCTTTATTATGGTGTTTAAATGCAACATAGGCTATGAGGTATGTTTGTATTTCCGCGAAAATGCTTCGGATACAATAATGGATATGAGCGAAATAAGGATGGAGACCACCACCAAACGGATGGTGGCCATTTCTTCTCCCGGTGATTGAATGGAAGCATATATGCCCAAAGGCAAGGTTTGGGTTACACCCCGGATGTTGCCTGCAAAGGTAATGGTTGCACCAAATTCTCCCATACTCCTGGCCAGGCTTAACACAAAGCCGCCCAAAATACCCGGCAGGCTTAATGGGAGCGATACTTTAAAAAAGGTTTTTATATTGTTTACTCCAAGCGTTAAAGAGGCTTCTTCCAAACCCGGGTCTACCATTTCAAAAGCTATTCGCACGGCCCTAACAGCCAGTGGAATGGACACGACAATGGCTGCAATTACGGCTGCAGCAAACCGGAAGGCAATTTGAATTCCGAAATATCCATATAAATATTTTCCTATCAACCCATTTGTTCCCAATAACATGAGGAGCAGGTAGCCGGTAACAACCGGAGGCAACACCATGGGCAAATGAACAACCCATTCAAAAATGGTTTTGCCTGGAAATCGGTACCGGGCTAAAACATACCCTATCAAAACAGAAATGGGCAATGAGATGAATGAACACCAAAACGCAACCCTTAATGAAAACCAGATTGCTGAGAGGTCGGCCTCAGAAAATTCAACTATTTTAAGGAAATTATCCATCATAATTATGTTAAATCATGGTAAAACCATATTTTTTCCAATAGTTAGCAGCAGTTTTTCCATTAAAAAACCTGAATAATTTTTTGGCTTTTGCATTCACTGACGTATGCATGGCACCTACAAAAATTATGGGCTGATGCGTTGAATCAGGGAAATGTCCGGCCATACTAATTTTATCAGACAGCAGTGCATCGGTGGCATACACAATGCCGGCTTTGGCTTCATTCATTTCTACCAGTTTTAATGCCGATCTTACATCTTTTGTATAAATCGTCCGGTTTTGCAATGCGTTTTCCCATTTTAAATTTTTGATGGCCTCTTGGGCATACATCCCAGCCGGAACATAAGCGGGGTTGCCCATGGCCAGGTTGCCCCGGAATTCTTTAATGAATTTATCCGGGTCATTAAAATCAATTTTGATGGGGGTCTGACGTTTGGGCACAACCAGCATTAAGGTGTTTTTTACAAGTTCCGTGTAGCTCCCGGAAAGGATCAGGCCCATGCTATCCAGATAGAATGCCCATTTCTTGTTGGCCAACAGGATTATGTCGCACCGGGCGCCATTAGCAATTTGTTTTGACAAGGTTCCAGAACCGGCAAAATTAAAAACAATGTCTGCCTGAAATGAATCTTCATATACTGCACAAATGTCCTGCACAACATCTTTCATTCCCATGGCAGTAAATATGGTTATCTGTTGTTTGGAACAACGGGTGCCTTGTTTACACCCACTATTGCTTATAAATAAGGCCAAAGAAAAAACATGAAGGATAAAAACCAACATAAAATGGTTTTGTTGGGCCGTTTGTGTTTTTTTATAAATGTTCATGATTTTGTTTTAAAAATGTTCGTTATTAGGATACTTTATATGTTTGCACCACTCCTCCCCTGTTTGTATTCTCTATTTTTCGATGTAACATGTAATATTCTGCTACGCATCGGAAATATGCATAATCAAAACACATATCAGCTCCATATGCCATGTTATTATTTACATGTATTGAATCCGGTGTAATCATTTTCTGCTGATAAGAAATGCCTGTGCTCAATGTTATTCCGCGCCGTTGCTTCCATAAGGTACCAGGCAACATATATTTATAATACTCCTGCTCGGGTTGTCCCAGAACAAACATAAACCGGCCGGTATAAAGCGGCATTAAATTATATCCTGGAGTTTCGGGTTGATATATGCCGGCCCGGTAATCAAACCCTATGCTTTGTGCATTATGCCAATGGCCTCCCAAAGCTACCCCGGGCACAATGCCATTGTTTTTCCCGGTAACAAACCTTCTTAAATTAATGGCCGATTCTGTTTTGTCAAACGATCCAATGTTCCACGGTACGGTATTATATTCTCTGCTGACAGCAGACCAAAAATAGCCTGCATGAATATTAAATAATGAAGAGCTTTTTATGGCTTTGTATGAAAGATAGGTATTCCAAATATTTACTCCTTTATACCGCCCTTTTTGTAAAGCAGGATTTTGACCAAGCCTGTCAAAGTGAAACATGAAGGAATAAGATAATTGATCATTATACACCCCTTTCATCCCCATCCTGCCTCTACGAATAAAGAATTGGGATTTAGGTTGAGCTCTCCTGCCCCCCGGATAATATTGCATCCAATGTTCAATAATAAGAAAAGGGGAGAGTACATGAGGGTGTTCATCTTTTGAATAAACAACTTGCATACTTTTAGAAAATGAGAGAAATAGTATCAATATGCACTCATAGACTATTCTTGTCTTTTTCATGATCAATTTCATTAAAAGGGTGTTTAAGTACAAAATCTTTGAGGTTCTCAATGATTTTAAGCATATTTTGTATTTCAATTAATGTCGGCTCTTTTATTTCAAATATATCCAAACTGCAAAGCGATTGCAATGAATCGATTTGCTGGATCCCACGGATTAACCCATCATTTAATTTTACTTCTGCTGCTTCCAATTCTTCTATTAATCCCGGAAAGGAATGGTTTGCAGGCATTGATTGTTTTTTTTTCATATAAGCTGCCACCAATAATTTCTCTGCAGCAAGTGTTATGAAATTATAGATTATTTTATAATTAAACTTTTTTTTGACAAATGCATTGGCTGCAATGCGTTGATATTTAACCCCTTCTTCTAAAAAGCCTGTAGCATCCATGAATCCCCCCTTTTTTTATTAATGATTATTAATTAGTGTCTGTCTATAAACTCAAGTGTTTTGATCATAATGTTCGATAACGAGGCTTGCGCAGCCCCAAAAAGCGCAGTTTACTGATGTAAATGAGCAATTTTGGGGCAAGCATAACGAAGTTAGCGGACATTATGGACAAACACTAATTATGGTAAAGCATTTTCTCTATAAAAAATTCCAATACTTCATTTTCTGTATATGATTTTTTATTGGCTTCAGCCATGTGTTGTATTTTTTTTAAAAATTGTTCCACCATTTCACGTCCGCAATACACTCCTTTTTTTCTCAACAGATGTTCAATGGCTGCCCTCCCTGAAAATTTACCATACACAAACCGTGACGTTTTTCCTATTTCTTTTCCACGAAACAATTCATATGCTTTGTTATCTTTAAGGAGGCTCCGGGTATGGATGCCCGATTCATGTGTAAGCACCATATCTCCTGTAATGGGTTTTGCTTCGGGTTTTGTTCTTCCTGAAACGTAAAACACATATTCAGATAATTTGGAAATAAAGGCTGTTGAATAGTAGGCACGCAATCCAGTACTTTTTAATAAGGCCATGATGACTTCTTCGGTAGCTGCATTTCCGGCTCGTTCGCCAATGCCATTTACGGTTGTGCTTACACACCTACACCCTGCTTGCAAGGCTGTTACCGCATTGGCCGTAGCCATGCCCAAATCATTATGCGCATGAAATTCAATGGGAACCCCTTTGGATTTTGGCAGTATACTTTTTACTAATTCCTGAACATCCAGTGGTGTAAAGACTCCAATGGTATCTGCTATTCGTATCCTGTATGGTATATATTCTACAACTGCTTCTATAAATTTATAAAGCGTTTTTTTGGGCACTCTTCCTACATCTTGTATCCCAATGGCCACATTCTCAAACCTTTTTTTTGCATGGTTCATGATACCGGGTAATGAACAGAATGGCCAATCTTTATCTTTTCCTAATGTTTCTAAATGGATTGCTGATAAAGGAAATGATATGTGTATGATATCAGCATTGGTTTTCCCTGCCATGTCAATATCTTCTTTTTTGGCCCTGCACCATGTAGATACCCGAAGATTTAATGTTTGATTTGCAATTGCATTGATTTGGTCAATGGCTTCTTTTCCCATAGCAGGGATGCCAACTTCTATTTCTTCTATCCCGATTTTATCCAGGTAATATGCAATGGATAATTTTTCTTCTAAGGTATACACTACGCCCGGAGCTTGTTCTCCATCACGGAGAGTTGTATCGATGATATAAGGTTTTTTTGTTTTCATAGGTATCTGTTTTTTTCTAAACAAGTAATTTAAAGAAGCTGCCTGATTTTTTTTGCCACAAAAACACGAAGAAGTTCACAATTAATAAGTTAATGTTTCAACATTTGTATTTTAAGGACAAACCAAATTACAAAGACAGCTTTTTCAACAGCATAATTAATACAATTGTTTAATCGGAGATGAGATATTTATCACATGGCCCACCATCTTCGAGTGCATCCAATATTTCATCAATTTCGTCTTCGCCATTTACACCTCCGTACCAGTAATTGTTGGGGTGTATAACCATGACAGGCCCCTGGCTGCATACGTTTAAACAAGCGGTTGAAGAAACAGCTACATCCAACCCTCTGTCGGCGCATTCTTCTGAGATGTATTGCAATAATTGAGGCGCTCCTTTTTTATTGCATGCCCCTTGAGCATCTCCGGCAACCCGGTATGAGTTGCACACTAAAATGTGATATTCAGGTTTTTTCATGATATTATGGTTTTTATGATGAATGATTACATTTGTTTCCACATATTGATATGTCTTTGATTGGGCAATTGCATACCTGCACTTTTATGCCCCGTTGCTTTAGTTCTGCTAAAGGTTTTTCTCCGATGTTTGAAGTATACAGGTATTCACAATCGGATAATACACTATATACCCGTTTCAAATTATCCTCATTATATGTATGTCCTTCTTCATTTGCTTCTTTGCAATAGGGAGCTACTTTACGCTGCCCCACCAATGACATACCACACCCTATAATTTCAAAAATCATAAATTTATCTGCTTTACCAAAGTGTTGGTTTACAAATACCCCGTCTGTTGAACAAATTGCTACTTTCATGTTGTTTATTTTTTTATTAATTAATGATTCAATATATTCCTGTGTGTGTTTGTCTATAAAGCCCCTTTGTAATAGATTTTTAGCTACTTTTTTCCCCGGCCCTAAAGGGAGAAGTAGCTAAAAATCAGGATTCCCTTTAGGGCCAGGGGCAAAACCTGATTTTCATTCCTTTATGAACAGATACCCAATAGTGTTTGTTCTATAAAGTTCAAATTCGAGGCGTGTGAAGAATCTAAACCGGAGAATACTGGTGTATTTGAGGATTTTAGATTCCGAGCAACAACGAAGAAGTTGGACTTTATAGACAAACACGTCCTAAGCGCATCCTTGTGCATTCCCCATACAAGAAGCCCCACACCTAAAAGCATCTTGCTTATTGATTGTGTTTAAAATAGTTCCTTTAAAAACATGGTCAAGTCCGGTATCTATTAAACCGGTCATCTGAATAATCCTAATTCCGGATTTTTTTAATATTTCTGTAGGTTTTGACCCTACGCCGGATACTAAAAGGGCTCTGCAATCTTTTAATGTGGTTGCAAGTTCTTCCCATCTTTGATCGCCACATCCAGGGTCTGGCGTTATTCGTTGTTCCCTGAGCCTGAATCCATTCTTTGTTTCTTCATAGATATCCAGTTCTTTTGCTTCACCTAAATGTTCATTCACCAACATACCTTCATAGCTGGCCACTGCAACATAAGGTTTATCACTTTCTGAAGGAACAGGTTTAGCAGCATATTCACGAAGCAACTCCGTTGAGTTCTGATGATCTTTGCCGAGCAATCCGGCAGCATCGGCCCTGCACCTGGCACAGTGTGTCATTGGTTTCAAATGGTTTGCAACCTGAAGCCTTATCTCTTTCATCATTTCCTTGCCCGGCTCTTTTATATGCTCAAAAGGAGTATCTTTAACCGGATACACCGGGATGCAATTCATTAATTCAACCCCCGAAGATTTGGCTTTTTCTGCGACAGGCTCTACCTGATCGTCATTGATGCCGGGCATCACAATGGTATTTATTTTGGTTATGATATTTGTTTCACTGAGCTTTTGCAGGGTTTTCATCTGTTGTGTCAAAAGCACTTCTGCAGCCTCTTTACCGCGGTAAACCTTTTTCTCGAACCGTACCCAGGAATATATCTTTGTTAGTGTCTCCACATCCAAAGAATTTAAGGTAATGGTAACGTGGCTCACATTTAATTCCACCAGTTCATCAATGTAAGAGGACAGCTTCAACCCATTGGTAGATAGACATAAAATAAGATCAGGTAATTTTTTCTTCACCAATCTTAATGTTTTCATTGTCTCATCAGCATTTGCGAACGGATCTCCGGGCCCTGCAATGCCTGCAACAGAAATATTTGGCATTATTCCGGTTATTTCTTTCAGGTACGCTACCGCTTGTTCCGGTGATAATATTGTACTGGAAACACCCGGCCGGCTTTCGTTCACACAATCATATTTTCTATTGCAATAGTTACAGCTTATATTGCATTTTGGTGCTATTGGCAAATGCACCCTGCCATATTCGCCTTTGGCATCCTTATTAAAACAAGGATGTTTTTTCAATGATAATGCTGTTGTTGTCTTCATAATCATTTCGTATTAAAATTCTTTACATATATTTATAGCCAATGGGTGACATTTCTTGTTTGTGCTCTATGATGGCATTCGTGATCCTGTCTAATAATTGTTGAGTGCCGGCATATGCCAGATGTTGAATGCGCTGGGCGCCAACCCTGTCATGAATCGGAAAGCCTACCCTTATCAAAGGGATATTCAATCTCCTGGAGATATAATACCCTTTGCTATTACCTATTAATATATCGGGTTCCAATTCATCAACCAATTCATTGACCTGCTCAAAATCACAATCTTGTTTTACTATGATTTGGCGGTGTTTATTGCACGTGACCTCATCCACTCCTTGTTTTAAAAACCCGCTGTTTCCTCCCGAAGCTACTAATACAGTATCAACACCTATTTCTTCAAGGAAAGATACCATGCTGATTACAAAATCTTCTTCGCCATATACGACGGCTTTAACACCGAACAATGTTTTATGTGCATCTACATATGAATCAACCAGGCGGCCTCGTTCATCTTTATACCGATTGGGCATATCTTTTCCGGTAAGCTTTTTCAGGTTATCAAACAAAAGGTCTGTTAACCGGATGCCTATGGGCAGTTTTTGCTGTATTTTCGGAATACTGAATGTGCTTTCTAATATTTCTCCTGCCGTGGCAAAACTTGATTGGCGCTTTATTATTTTATGAAATGCATACCCAAATTCAATGCTGCCCTTTGCATTGGCAGTGTCTTGAATCGACTGTACATCAGTTCCTCCCGGCGGTATCCTATGATACTCTTTCCAGTTGGGATTGTCTAGTGTTGATGAATAATCAGGAGATAGAATAAAATCAATCTCCATATCGGATAGTATATTTTTAATACACCGGATATCTTCAGGAGAGATGAATCCGGGAAATATATTGATATGCTCAAGTGGCCTCCCTGCTTTTGCAAGCATGCGGATTGTTGATGCCACAGCGGTGTGGAATCCATCCATATGCGTCCCATGATAACTCGGGGTACTGGCAAAAACAAAATCCGGCATGGTTTCATTCAGATGAGTATCCTGATATTCTTTAATAAGCTTTAAAACATCTTCTCCAATGGTTTCGCTTAAACAGGTGCTTGCAATACCAATAACTTGTGGAGCATATTGACTTATAATGTTATTGATACTTTGAATGAAATGTTTATTTCCTCCAAAAATCGTTGCTTCTTCATTGAAATTTGATGAAGCTATATCTACCGGTTCACGAAAATGGCTTATGGTGTATCTTCGAACATATGTAGCACATCCTTGTGAACCATATATCAATGGCACACATCCTTTTATGCCTTTAAAAGCAATGGAAGCCCCCAACGGGCTGCACAGCTTACATGCATTTCGGGTAGCAGCATATTCTTTTGCAAGGGTTTTATGTTCTGTTGGGTTCATCTGTTTATTTTTTATTTAAATGCTTATTATTAATTTTTTAAATTATGATTACCATTAGGTTAAAAGGGCATGAGGGGTATAGGGGTTGCATGTGCATGGAGGGGGTGCCATCTTTCCCCTGTTTTGTCCCTATCTCCTCTCCCCTATTTCAATAAACCATGTCATTATTTTGAATGGGGCTGGTGCACAAATTGCCACACCGGAGATTGAGCCGTTGCATATATTTCTTTGGCAAAATTCATCATTCCCAGGTATCCTGCCAGTGCTATTTTCCGTTCATGATTATGATCGCAAAATCCGAGTCCCAGTTTATAAGCAATAGGCCGTTCTTTCACTCCGCCAATAAATATGTCTGCACCTTTTTCCTGGACAAGTGTTGACAATTCATTTGGGTTGGAGTCATCTACAATCATTGTGTTATCATCACACAAGCGGTTCAACAATTCATAATCGTGTTGATTCCCTGTTTGACTTCCCACTATGACTGTTTTGATGCCTATTAGCCGTAAAGCTTTCACCAATGAAATGGCTTTAAACGCCCCGCCTACATAGATGGCAGCTTTTTTACCGGACAGTTCTGCTTTATAAGGTTCTAAAGCCGGAAGCAATTTGCTCAATTCGCTCGTAACAAGAGACTTCGCTTTGTTAAATAAATCAGGATTATCAAAAAATTTTGCCACTTCATAGAGTGCATCCGACATATCCTCAATACCAAAATAAGACACTTTCATGTAAGGGATGCCATATTTCCTTTTCATCTCTTTGGCCAGGTGGATCATAGATCCAGAACACTGTACAACATTAAGGCTTGCTTTATGTGCAGCCCGGATGTCATCTACTCTGCCATCACCGGTAATGGTGGCATTGATCTCAATCCCCATTTTTTCATAATAGTCTTTTAAAATCCATAATTCACCGGCAAGGTTAAAATCACCCAATATATTTAAGCTTATCTTGCTTACGTTCTTATTATCATTGGTTCCAACCAGGCTTAAAAGCGCCTCACAGGCAATTCTATATCCATCTTTTTTAGTTCCCTGAAATCCTTCTGCCTGCACAGGAAGTACAGGGATATTTTTTTCGTTTGATACTTTTTTGCATATTGCATCTACATCATCACCAATCACCCCAACAATGCAAGTAGAATATACAAAAGCAGCCTTGGGCTTATGCTTATCTATTAATTGGGTCAATGCATTATATAATTGTTTTTCTGCTCCAAAAATCACATGTTTTTCCCTTAGGTCTGTTGTATAACTTAGCCTATGTATTTCTCTTCCTGAAGATAGTGCCCCCCGTATATCCCATGTATAAGCAGCACACCCTACCGGCCCATGAATAACATGGAGTGCATCGGTGACGGGATACAACACGACTCTTGACCCACAAAACACACATGCACGCTGACTCACAGATCCTGCCAGGCTTTGCTTTTCGCATTCTATTTTAAATGCTGATGTTTGTTTTTCAGCTATTTGTGTCTGTCTTTCTTTTAAAAAAATGCTCATTGTATACAGAAATAATAGATTTTCAAGTGCGGAAGCGCAATCGTTCACGCCCCCGCATTTGTTGAATTAAAAGGAAAAATTGTTATTACATTACCAGTTCAAAACTTTCTTCGGGGCATTCTGCGTCATATTTATCCATAAACACCCCCAGGATTTTTTCCAATAGCCGCATTCCTCCGGTATATCCTACGGTTGGAAAATAGCTATGCCCTACCCGGTCTATCGTAGGAAATCCGAGCCGCACCAATGGAATTCCTTCATCCCGGGCAATGTATTTGCCATATGTATTGCCAATCAAAAGGTCAACCGGTTCATTTTTAATCCACTGGTGCATTAAAAACATGTCTGCTTGTTTACCGTTCATGAATTTAGCCTCGGGTACTTTGTCTTTTAAGATAGCTATCATCCTCTCTGTAAAATGTTTCCCAGGTGTACCGCTTACAATATAGACGGGTTTCATTTCGAGGTCGACAAGAAACTCGGTGAGTGGAATTAAAATATCCGGATCGCCCCATAAAGCTACACGTTTGCCATAAAGGTACTGATGCATATCTGTGATCATATCAATGAGCCGCCCTCTTTCATCGTTAATGGCTTCGGGTACGCTTTTACTTGCATGTTTTGATAATGCCTGGATATATCTATCTGTGGCCCGTAATCCTAAAGGGATGTCTTCTATGGAAAAGCGAACTTTACATTTATTTTCCAGTTCAACAGCAGCATCCCTGGTACACCAGTGTCCTAATGCAAGTGTATGTTTTGAATCGCCCATGGAAACCATTTCAGGTATGGTGGTTCCTCCTTTGGGAAACATTTCGTGCCTGCCTGTCATAGGCGCATCCAATACATCTGAAGTATCCGGGAGCATCACATAATTCACATCCATCATTTCGGTTAGACGTTTTATTTCACGCATGTCCGCAGGTTCTACCCACCCGGAAAGGATATTCAGGCGTTTGGCTTTGTCCCCGGTTGATTCGGCAAATGTTTTAACAAACGATTTTACCATGTTTGCATAACCTGTAATCTGGCTGCCAACATAACTTGGGGTATTGGCATTCACAATGAACTTCCCATAGGGAACTTTTCCTTCGTCTTTTGCTTTTTTAGCTATTTGTGTCAGGTCATCTCCAATGGTTTCGGATAAGCATGTAGAATGAACAGCTAAAATATCGGGTTCATAAATTGTAAAGATATTGTTAATGGCCTGAATAAGGTTTGCCTGTCCTCCAAACACCGAAGCGCCTTCGGTAAATGAGCTGGTACCGGCCATTACCGGTTCTTTGTAATGACGAGTGAGCATACTCCTGTGGTATGCACAACATCCTTGTGACCCATGGCTATGAGGTAAACAGTTGTGCACTCCCAGGGCTGCGTACATAGCTCCAATGGGCTGACATGTTTTTGCCGGGTTTACAGTCAAAGCTTTTCGTTCTTTGACTCCTTTTTTTGTATGTCGTAAAAGCATGATTTTTAAGTTTTGAATGATTAATGAATTGTAATTTATTCTTCGTATGCCACTTCTCCAACCAACTCAGGTTCGTTTTGCCACGGCGCTTTAATCATTTGCCAGATTCTTGTTCCGACAATGCGCTCCATATCTTTATAGAAATTTATAGCTCCCTGAAATCCTGCAAATGGCCCCCCGTAATCATAGCTATGCAACTGCTTTAATGGAACCCCCATTTTTTGAATAGCATATTTCTCTTTTATTCCGGCACAAAAAACGGCCGGTTTATAATGTTCTATTAATTTTTCACTTTCCCAATGGCTTATGTCATCAATGACAAGGGTATGATTTTCCATTTCGGGCATCATCCCTTCGTATTCTTTAAAAGGCATGCCTTTTTGCCTGAGTTTCTCAATTTCTTCCGGTTTTTTCCTTTCTTTGAATTTTTCAGGGTCTTTTTCTACTTCCAGTTCTTCTATATTTCTACTGTCTGCGTCAATTTTAATTTTTGGAAGCACTTTTCGGCCTTCATAGTCGTCTCGGTGAGCAAATTCATACCCTGCTGCGATAGTGTGCATGCCAATTTCTGAAAATAATTCCTGGTAATGATGTGCCCTGGAACCTCCTACAAATATCATGGCCAGTTTTCCCACGGTTGTGTTTTTCACTTCTTTGGCTACTTTTTTCACTTTTTTCAACTCACGCTCAATAATTTTTTCTGTTCTATCAATTAGCTCCTGGTTTTCAAAATATTCTGCTATTTTTCGCAGCGACTTTGCTGTGGCTTCGGCCCCAATAAAGTTTACTTTTATCCATGGGATTCCATATTTTTCTTCCATCATGTCTGCAATGTAGTTGATAGACCGGTGGCACATCACCATGTTTAAATCGGAGGTATGCGACCGTTCAAACCCTTCTATAGTAGAGTTTCCACTAAATGTAGATTGTAATGTGATGCCCATTTCTTCAAATAATTCTTCAATCAGGAATGAATCTCCACCTATATTGTATTCACCCAATAAGTTCACCTTATATTTGCCTTTTAAACTTTTATCGTTACGCCCTACAATATGAGTAAACAATCCGTTATTGGCGATATGATGTCCTGCGCT
This sequence comes from uncultured Bacteroidales bacterium, assembly GCA_964549265.1. Classification (GTDB taxonomy): domain Bacteria; phylum Bacteroidota; class Bacteroidia; order Bacteroidales; family JBBRXJ01; genus CAYMKE01. Next base: position 13,614 of record CAZJWE010000034.1, read on the forward strand.
TTGGCTTACTCCCCGGTATCCTTCACAACTAAATCCAAATACATTAACGTCAAGTTCTTTTTTCATTTTTTTTGCTACCGTATGGATGTCGTCACCGATTAGTCCTACCGGACAGGTAGCAAACACAGCTATTGATTTGGGTTTAAAAATCTCATATGCTTCTCGTATGGCCAACTCTAACTTTTTTTCCCCTCCAAATACAATATTTTCATCTTGCATATCTGTTGTAAAACAATAGGTCATAAAGTTATCGTCGGTTTCTGTTTCCGGTTTTGTTTGGTTTCTACGTGTTAGCCAACTATAATAGCCGCATCCGATGGGGCCGTGTGTTAAGTTCACGACATCTCTTGTAGGACCTAATACCACACCTTTACAACCGGCATATGTACAACCTCTCTGTGTAATGATGCCGGGAATGGTTCTCACGTTGGCCTGTATTTCTTTTTCCTCTTCAGGTTTATTGACTACAATGGATTTTGATCTTTTTTTAGCTATTTTGCTCGGATATTTTGAAAGGATATCTTCTTTCAATTCTTGAGCTTCCAATAATTTTTTACTTTCTGTGCTCATAATTCATAGTTTTAATAGTAATTAAATCACAGCTTCTCCAGCTTCTCCTGTACGCACACGTACTACATCGCCAAGGGGCAAGACAAAGATTTTGCCGTCGCCCGGAGTATCTGTTTTATTTGCTTTTATAATTGTGTTAACAACCAATTTCACATCTTTTTGAGGAACTGCGATAGAAATCAACCGGTGTGGCCTAAGCCTGGGCTCTGGCCCCATCAGACTGATTGCTTCGGGAGTTCCTTCTTTCACACCTTCCAGTACCTGGGCATCAAATTTTCCTTTGCCTCTTCCGAATACACGCCCTGTACACGTAAAAGAAGAAAGCCCGGCGTCTGACAGCATTTGCTTTGTCTCATTGATTTTCTCAATCCGTATAAGTGCCATAATCATTTTCATAATATTCCATTTTTAAAGTTCTTTTGTACCACGACTAATTGTATAGGCTTCTTCCACCGGCATGACAAATATTTTTCCATCGCCATAAGCACCTTTATCACCTGTTCGTGCTGATTCCATAATTGTTTTGATAGCAAAATCTTTATCCTCATCTTGTACTACTATAATTAGCAGCTCCTTAGGAAGTTCGTCATAGGTGATGTCACCAATTTTAATCCCTCTTTGTTTTCCCCGGCCTACTACCGGAATTCGTGTTACTGCTACATATCCTGCTTCAAACATGGCTTTCATTACCGGCCCTACTCGTTCCGGCCTTACTATTGCTCTGATCATTTGCATAAGAATACCTCCTTTACTTATTTACTTCGAGTATACCGAAGTCGATTAATAATTTCTCAAGCTCTTCAATCTCTAGTGGTTTGGGAACAACAAACATTTTGTTCTCATCGATTTTTTTAGCCAGGGTACGGTATTCATTTGCCTGTGGATGATCCGGTGCATAGTCGATAACCGTTTTTCTGTTGATCTCTGCATGTTGCACCATATTATCCCTGGGTACAAAATGGATCATTTGGGTACCCAGCCTTTTTGCCAATTCTTTAATCATCTCAGCTTCATTGTCTACATTCCGGCTGTTACAAATTAAACCTCCCAGTCGTACTCCTCCTGCTTCTGCAAACTTTACAATCCCTTTACAAATATTGTTTGCAGCGTACATGGCCATCATTTCGCCCGATACCACAATGTAAATTTCTTGTGCTTTACCATCACGAATGGGCATGGCAAAACCTCCGCACACAACGTCGCCTAATACATCATAAAAGGCATAATCCAATGCTTTATCTTCATCATATGCACCTAATTGTTCTAACATATTAATAGATGTAATGATGCCTCTACCAGCGCATCCTACTCCCGGTTCGGGGCCACCTGATTCTACACAAGAAGTTTTACCATATCCTTTTTTCATGATATCTTCCAGTTCTACATCTTCTCCTTCTTCCCTAAGTGTATCTAAAACGGTTTTTTGAGCCAGGCCTCCCAACAAAAGTCTGGTTGAATCTGCCTTAGGGTCGCATCCAACCACCATAATATTTTTCCCCAACTCTGCCAGCCCGGCTACTGTGTTTTGAGTAGTGGTTGATTTTCCAATACCACCTTTCCCATAAATTGCTACTTTTCTCATGACTTTAATTTTTAAAAAATTAATATTTGGTATAATTGATTTCTCCTCCTATATCATTTCTTGTGCCAAAAATTATAAGTTCACAAAACACAAACATATAAACGACTAAATACCAGAAAACTAAAACATTAATTTTTCCCAAAAGCTAAATTTTTAAAATTTCATTTTACTACATAAATGTAGGGGTTAAATCATTATTTATACATTTTTGTAAAAACATACCCCATTTTGGACAGGGTGTAATTGAATATTTTTATAAAAAAATATAAAATACTGTTGCTTTTTTGGATGTTATTTGCCAATATTGTAATTTTGAATTAAAGCTCAAACAAAATGGAATGAGGTACTGCAGGATAAATAACAGGGAATGCATTGGATACAAGGAGTTTCCATTGCTTTTTGAAATCAGTAGGATGCTAAACAACAGCAAGAATATTAAAGAGGTGTTGGATCCGATTATTGAATTGGTAGCAAAAAATTTAAATGCTGAAAGAGCATTGTTATCTATCTTAAATCGAAAAAATTTAAGCATCTTTATTGAGTCTTCTTATGGAATATCGTCTGACGCAAGATTAAGAGGCCGGTATATGATCGGTGAAGGGGTGATCGGTGAAGTGGTGAAAACCCGGCAACCTATCTTTATTGAAAAAGAAAACAAAAGCAAACGTTTTTTAAATAAAACCCGGTCTAAACTGTTTACAAAAGACCGAAAAGACTTATCTTTTGTATGCGTTCCTATTGAAATAGAAAACGAAATAGCGGGTACGTTAAGCATTGACATTGCTTTTAATGAAGAAATGAATATTGAGGGGTTATTTAAAACGCTCTCCATCATTGGTGCTTTAATAGCGCAAGCTGTTCGGGCAAGACAAGATAAACTAGAAGAACTGGAACGATTAAGGGAAGAAAATGAAAATTTACATTTTGAGTTAAAAGACCGCTGGAAACCCAAAAACATCATTGGCAATTCGGGAAAAATGCGTGAAGTGTTTAAGCTCATAGAAAAAGTTTCCAATACCAATGCATCGGTGTTGATCAGAGGAGAAAGCGGGGTAGGAAAAGAATTGATCGTGGATGCACTACATTATAACAGCCAACGAAGCAATAAGCCACTGGTAAAAGTCAATTGCTCTGCATTGCCAACCAACCTGATTGAATCGGAATTGTTTGGCTATGAAAAAGGAGCTTTTACCGGAGCCGAAAAAACAAAAATAGGACGGTTTGAGGCAGCTAATGGTGGCACAATTTTTTTAGATGAGATAGGCGACGTTCCGCTATCGACCCAAATTAAATTATTACGCATCATACAGGAACGGGTTTTTGAACGGGTTGGAGGAAACGAACCAATATCGTGTGATGTGAGAATTATAACCGCTACCAACAGGAACCTTGAAGAAATGCTCGAAAAAAATACATTCAGAGAAGATTTTTATTACAGAATCAATGTTTTTCCTATTTATGTGCCTCCGTTGCGGGAACGTATTAATGATATTCCGTTATTAATTGACCATTTCATACAAAAATGCAATGCCCAAAACCACACATCCATAAAACGAATTTCTTCCGGTGCTATTGACATGCTTATGGTATACCATTGGCCTGGCAATATCCGGGAATTAGAAAACTGCATTGAACATGCAGCCATTTTAAGTTCCGATGGGGTCATTCGTCCACAAAATTTACCCCCTACCTTACAAACAGCTTTGTCGTCTGACACAGCAGAACAAGGCACGTTGACAATTGTAATTGAAAAGGTTGAAAAACAACTAATTAAAGATGCTTTGATGAATACAAAAGGCAACATTGCTAAGGCAGCTAAAAACCTGGGGATTACAGAAAGAATGCTGGGGGTAAGAATAAAAAAATACAACATAGCCCCTAAAACATATAAACGAAAATTCAAATAACATTTAAGTATGTCTGTAACAATTCATCATTGCAATTTTTATGACCCAAAACAACAAGACGCATATTTTGCTTTATTAAATGCTTACATTTCAGACGAAATGGGCGGACAAAAGCCATTACCGGTTAAAAAAAAAGGAGTTTTAATAGAAGCAATTGTAAATCAACCTAATACACATGTGATTTTGGCAAAAGATGAAGATAAGTATGTGGGGATGGCAACGTATTTCATAAATTTTAGCACGTTTAACGTAAAAAACTACATTAATTTACATGATATATTTGTATCGTCGGAATTCAGGAACAAAGGGATAGGCCGTTTGATCATCAATGAATTAATAAACATTGCTGTTAAAAATGATTATTGCAAGATAACCCTTGAAGTTCGTAAAGATAATTCAAAGGCTCAAACCTTATATTCTAAAATGGGATTTGATTTTGTGAAACCTGTTAGTATGCTGTTTATGGAAAAACGCATAAGTTGACTTTTTATGCGGAGTTTATTTTATATTAAAATCAATATTGCCTTCTTGTATAATGTCTGACAATGATTTTGACTGTAAATAATTTTTAATCACATTGTTCAATTCGTTCCATAAATTTACAACACTGCATTTTGCCGGGTCAAAAATACATTCTTTTTTGTCTTCAATACAATCAACCGGTGTTATGCCACCTTCTAATGCTTCAACGACTTCTAAGGCGGTGATTTCATCGGGGTGTTTGCGCAATTTATATCCTCCACTCCTGCCCTTAAATGATTGCACCAGCTTTTGTCTTTTTAATGCTGCAAATATGGCTTCAAGGTATTTTAATGATATGCCTTCGTGCTTTGCAATTTTTTCAAGTTTCACACGGTCAGAACCTTCCTGCTGAAAAAATGCCAGCCTGACTATTGCTCTCATACCGTATCTTGAAAATGTTGACAGTTGCATATATTTTGTTTTATTAAATTCCTGTTTTTGTAGCCTTTAAGTGTTTAAATCTATCATTCTCTGAAGTGTTTTTGATGCCTTTTCTATGACTTCATCTGATAATATTATCTCATATCTTCGATTATATAAAGCATGATGCAAATCTATGAGGCGTATTTTTTTCATGTTAATACAAAAACTTGGCTGGCCTGCGCTAAAAAAAGTTTTCTGGGGATATGCACGTTGCAGGTATTCGATTAATCCATTTTCTGTACCAATAATAAACAGGTCATGATCACTGTTCTCAACATATTTGATCATCCCTGATGTGCTCAGTGCCTCATCAGCAAGTTCAATTACTTCAGGAGTACATTCGGGATGCACCAATACTTTTGCATTGGGATATTTTGACCTTGCTTTCAATATATTTCGTTCCCGGAAGCGGTTATGTACATAGCAATGGCCATCTTCTCCTGTCATGATTTCTTTATCTGTATGGCGCTGAACATAAGCGGCGAGGTTCCTGTCCGGGATGAAAATGACTTGTTTGGCTTTCAGTTTATTCACTATCTTTACTGCAGATGATGACGTTACACATACATCTGATAAGGCCTTTACTTCTGCTGTTGTATTGACATAGCATGCAATTTCTGCTTGCGGGTATTCTTCTCTCAAATACTCTATTTGATCGGGTGTTATCATTTGTGCCATTGGACAAATAGCCTGTAAATTCGGTAAAAGCACAGTCTTTTCAGGAGATAATATTTTAGCTGTTTCGGCCATAAATTTCACCCCACAAAAAACGATGATGCTTTCTTTTGCTTCGCGGGCCTTTACACTAAGGTCAAAAGAATCGCCCACAAAATCAGCCATATCCTGAATTTCTAATGGCTGATAATAGTGTGCCAGTATAATTACATCTCTTTCCTTTTTATACTCCTGTATTTTTTTTATAATCTCACTTTGAAGAAGCATAGTTCAATATTTATGTTATTATTATATGAATGCATAAAAATAATATTTTATTCATGCTTTCCCTCTTCTTTTAACAATAAATATTCTTCAAGCATTGCCCTTGCTTCATTTTCACACTGTCCACAAGATGTTGAAATCTTTGTCTTTTCCTGTAATGCTTCAAATGTTTCTACATTATTTTTCATCACTTGTTCTTTGATATCATTTTCAGAAACATTCAGGCAGGTACAAATGATTTTATTTTGTGGTTCATGTGTCGTGTGGCTGATATTGTTTTTTTTATAATAATCATCTATGGCTTTCCTCAATGCTTTGTCCCCCAACACAGAACAATGAATTTTATTATTGGGCAACCCGTGCAAAGCCTGAATGATATCCTGTGGTTTTATATTGTAAGCTTCTTCGAGCTTTTTCCCTTTCACCATTTCAGAAAGCATTGACGTGGAAGCAATGGCACTGGCACAGCCATAGGTTTTCCATTTGCAATCGGTAATCACATTGGTTTTCTTGTCTACTTTGATCAGCATAAGCATCATGTCACCGCAAACGGGGTTTCCGATCTCTCCTACTCCATCTGCTTTGTATGCATTCTCATCTTCCAATATATTTTTTGGATGCTGAAAATGTTCTTTTACTGTTTCTGAATATATCCAATTCATAATTTTGAGTTTTTGAATTTTATTAATCTACATATAAAGGCGACATTTTTCTGAGCTTTTCTATGATTGGAGGAAATTTATCCAACACATAATCTATGTCTTTTTCTGTATTTTCCCTTCCGAGGCTAAATCTGACTGAGCCATGCGCATGTTCAGCGTCTACTCCTAATGCCATGATTACATGCGATGGCTCCAGGCTACCTGTTGAACAGGCAGAGCCTGTAGACAATGCAATTTCCTCAAAATCGGCATATAATAAAATGGATTCGCCTTCCACATATTTAAATGTTACATTTAATGTATTCGGCAAACAATATTCCTGGCTTCCGTTAATTGAAATATGAGAAATACGTTCTTGTAAGCCGATTTTTAATTTATTTTTTAAAATTTCAATCCTGTTTATTTCCGCTTTTCCATTTTGTGCAATCATTTCTGCCGCTTTTCCCATGGCTAAAATTCCCGGAATATTTTCGGTTCCTGCACGACGATTTGCTTCCTGATGGCCTCCGTATATAAATGGCATAAGCGGTGTGCCTTCTTTTATATACAAAGCTGCTATTCCTTTAGGGGCATATATCTTATGTCCGGAAAGCGTCGCCATGTTAATGTTCATATTTTGCACATTAAATGGAAGTTTTCCGTAGGCCTGAACTGCATCGGTATGAAAAAGCACATCATATTCCCTGGCCATCTCAGCGATTTTTTCTATTGGCTGAATGACACCAATTTCATTATTTGCATACATCACAGATATAAGCGAAGTGTTTTCGCGAATGTTCATTTTAATATTATTCGGGTCTATAATCCCACCCTGGTCTACAGGTATGTATGTAACTTCAAGCCCTTTTTTTTGATAGTAATCTAATGTCCGTAACATAGAAGGGTGCTCAATGGCTGTTGTGATGATATGGGGCTTTTTGTTTCTTGTGTTATTTGCACTTTGTTTAAATGAATTCCAAAAGGCATTATGGATCACTGTATTGTTGGCTTCGGTTCCACTGCTTGTAAATAAAATCTCTTTGGGTATGGCTCCAATGCTATAAGCTATTGCTTGCCGTGCCATCTCTACTTCATGATGAGATTTTTGTCCCATTTGATGCATACTCGAAGCATTTCCATAAACGTCGAGTGCCTTACAAAAAGCGTTCTTTACTTCAGGATGAACAGGCGTTGTTGCATTGTTATCAAGATATACCATTGGTTTATATTTTATTATTCTACATTGCTTTAATGCTTAGAATTGATCGCATGTTGTAAAGTTAATACATTTTTATTAAAAAACTCTAAATTCCTATATATATTATAGGAATATAAGATATTTTTTGGTACTACCCTTATTTTAGTGGTTGAATATTTATGAGTTCAGTATAAAAAGTA
>CAZJWE010000035.1:0-21584 GCA_964549265.1 uncultured Bacteroidales bacterium
GGGATGGAACATATAAAGGACGCCCCCTTCCTGTTGATTCATACCATTTTATCATTGATTTAGAAGGAGATGGAGAACATATCATAACAGGGCAGGTGACGATAGTGAGATAATGAAAAGGGGTTAACCCGGAAAATTAATGCCATTAGCTTTGTGCAGATGCAAGGCGCCTAAGCCCGCAGACATAGTATTCTATTTCAAGGGCTTAGCAACGAATAAGATGTGCAAAGATAATGGCAAGCATCCCCAAATTTTGGGTAAAAAAATGGATTGCTGTAAGCCCAAAGGTTTATTAATAGTTTTTTATGTTGATTCCTATCGTTTTGCGGTGAATTGTTAGGGTTTAAAAAGGGTGCCATGAAGGCACCCTTTTTTAATGTGTTTGTCTCTTTGTAACCTTTTCCAATATTCAATCTGTGAACATAATTTTTTGGGAATGATGATAATTTTGATTACCTGAAATGATATTTAATTTACACAAATAAATTCCTTTAGTCAAATGGTAATCTAACATGTTATATTTTTTTTCAATTGCGCCATTTTTTAGGTGGCTAAAAGTTCCAAGATCAGCAACTTTCTGTCCCTTCATATCATATAATGCCATTGAGCATTCTGCCTGAACAGTTGCAATGATCTGGACATTGAACTCTCCTTTAGTAGGATTTGGAAATACATTGAATTCTTTGACTAAGTTTCCATATTCAAAATTTTTAACCAATGTTGAACCTGTATCTTTTGGATAATTTAAAGTGCTTCCGTATACTAAATCGGAGGGTATTGATACCAGATGAATTCCTCCGGGAGCTCCCTGGTTCCCCGTGTATTCTTTATCACTTGCATTATTCCAATGTTCATGGACGCCCAGGCTTTTTAAAGGGGTGCCGTCTCGTTCAGGGTCATATGTGATAGTATCCGGCCAGTTGGATGTATCTGCGGCCTGATGAATATAATCCTGTGTTGCTTCATACAAAGGATATGCTTCGCTTGATCCTCCATGGTAGGAAGGATATTGCAGATATTCTGAAAATAAAAAGTCGAATCCTACAGATTCAATGGCAACCGGGTCTTGTGATAAGAATAATGAAGACATATAATCTCCATAAAATGGGTCCATTTGCCATTTATAGATGATCCCATCCCAATCATGGCCAGTCCATAAGGCATCTACAATATAAATGACAGTATTATCTCCCATGTATTTATGTCCCATATAATCCACCAAATGCCTGTAATGTCCCATGGTTTTATATCCATCACTTGTAGGAAAACAATAATGTAAATCATTTGACATTTGTTGATCTGAAGGAACTTGTCCGGTTCCTATAACAGAACCCTGGTGATTTTTAGCAGCAATGGTAATTCCAGCGGACGAATGAGATTTGAGACAAGGCATATTGATAAAATAATCTGCTTCTACATATGCTTTGGGTATTTTTGAAGAAAAACTACTATCACTTGTATAAAACTCAACACTGTCAGACATTTCTGTCAATTGACGGTCATTATACCCCAATCTATCTATATAATTAACATCAGGAAATACTGAATGGCATTTATCCCAATGAATATCAAAAAAGTTTCTAAACGGATCACCTATGGTAATATCCTCTTGTGAAACACCCAGCTTGTTAATAAGTTGTTTTAAGAGAGCAAGAACCAATTGAGGTGCAACATCCATTTTGGAGCTTTCACTGTAATAGTCTGTGTGTTTTGTCCCGTGAACCAAATTGAGTTTTATACAAATTTTTTCTCCGCTCGTATATCCATTATTCCCTCTTCCTTTCTTTTTATTATGGTACTTAAATAAAGCATTCCATGCTGCTGATACGCTGTTTTCCCCTGCAACCTTTTTAATTCCATTGGCCAACATGGTATCAACAATCCCTTGGTCAGTATTTGCATCTGTAAACCAATAATCCGGATCAGAATTCGTGCAATTTTCATTTGTTGCATCAGCATCGTGCACCCAGACAACCCGGCCATTATAAATCCCATATCCATCGCCCATAGGGTCATTACGGGGGTCTGTCAGTTCAGTAACCATAGGTGCGTCCGATGTTATTCCTGCAAAACTTAATTCAGTATTCTGTAATATCAAAAATGACCCGCTGGCAAAGGCAAACACAAACAGTCCAATGGCCAATGAATATTTCGATTGCCCCCATTTTGCCTTGGCTTTTCGAAACGAAAAAACCGTTATTGCAACGTTAAATATCCATAATAAGAATGCAGACATAATAGGTGCAGTAGCTTGCATACAAGGATAAGTGATTCTGCTGGGTTTTTGGATAACCCTCCCTAAAAACCAAATGGTTGATGAAATGCCAATGATAAAAAAATAAAGCCGGGCAGTATATTTATTTTTTTTAAAAAAATTTATTGACTTTTGAATAATACGTTGTAGATGTTTTTTAAACTGCATAATATTTTAAGATTTATTTAGTGAAAAGTTAATAGTTTATTATGTAATATAAGTATGCAACCTTCAAATATACGATTTTTTTATATCAGTTAAAAGGAAAAAAAACTTTATTGTTCTATGCCTTTGCATTCTTTATGAGCCAGGGCATCATAAATTATTTTTTGGATTTTGGTCCTGACATCCATTGTAATGAGTTTCCTGTTATACTGATCAGGATGAATTCTATTTGACAGAAAAATATAAATAATATTATACTCGGGGTCTGCCCAGGCAATGGTTCCAGTAAAACCGGTATGCCCAAAACTGTCAAAATAAATCCCTTTACAAGTGGGGCCGGGTTTATCCATTTCTGTTACCGGTTTATCAAATCCTAAGGCCCTTCTGTTGTCATTATCTTTAAAAGGAGAGGATGTGAATTCGTTCATGGTGCTATCATTGAAAAATGTGTCGCCACCATAATACCCTCCGTTAAGATACATTTGCATTATTTTAGCAAGATCATTGGCATTTGAAAAAACACCGGCATGGCCTCCGACACCTCCTAACATTGCTGCACCCGGATCATGAACATATCCTCTCAATAATTGTTTTCTGAATATCTGGTCATTTTCTGTTGGTACGATCTGATGTGAAGGATATTTTCTCAGGGGCAAATACAATGTGTAATTAGCTCCAATTGGATTATAAAGATGCTCTTGAATATATTGTTCCAATTGCCGCCCCGAGATTTTTTCAATTAAATCATAAAAATAATAAAACCCTAAATCACTATAACAATATTTTTTTTCTTCCAGTAATTTTGATTCATTAATTCTTTTGTATATGGTGTCAATATAAGAGGCATTCATGTATAAATGATCTGTTACTTTTACATGAAATGTTTCGGAATAATCATAACTGAAAGCACCTTTCTTAAACCGGTAGTTTTTATTTAAAAATTTATTATGATCCAGCATAAAAGGGTAATCTACAGAAAGGTCTGAATTAAATAAATTTTCTTTATAACCAAGCCCTTCAATAGTATAAAGATAAAAAGGAAGCCAGGGGAACAATCCTGCCTGATGAGATAATACTTCGTTTATTCGTATATCTTTTTTATTTGTTGTATCAAGAAACGGCAGATATGTTGATAATTTTTCATCTAAATATAATTTTTCATCTTCATATAATTTCATTAATGCCGGAACGGTAGCCATTATTTTTGTAAGTGATGCAACATCGTATAAATCAAAATGTTTTACCGGTGTTTCTTTTAAATAAGTATGATATCCGAATGTTTTATTATAAAAAACTACTTCATCTTTTGCAATAAGCAGCTGACAGCCGGGTATAGCCTTTTTTTTTATTGCATCAAATACAATGCTGTCAATGTAATGCAATGTATCTCTATTGATGTTTACCTCTTCCGGAACAGAATATTTCAGTCGCGTTTTTTGGATTATTAGTCCTGTACCTGCCGGGAAATTCGGGGTTGCTGTGACAGGGAGTATGCCATTTGCTCCGATACCTCCAAATATAAGTTGTGCCGATAATTCATGTACCACTTGTTCATCTTCATATGATATGATAATACTCTCAAACACATCAGTATTTGAAAAATAAGCCAAACCATAAGGATTTGCAAATAAATCGAGTATTACATGAACCTGTTCAGCCAGCCTGGTAGCAAAATCAACAGCATGCTTTGTAATACCATAACCTTTAGATGGATATAGGCTTGTTTTATGAATGCCTATAATCACAAGATCAAATTCATTCAATGTTTGACGCAATTCATTAAATTCGGATAATGGTGCATACTTTGAAATACTGAAATGTTTTACATGAGTATAAAAATCCATTTTTTTCTGAAACTGATTGGTTGATCCATCTCCTATTGTTACAGATGCTATGCTAAGTGTATCTAACGATTTTAAGGGAATTAAATCATTTTTGTTCTGTATTACTGTTAAAGAAGCCTCATACAGTTTGTTTCTGAGATGTTCATATTCACGCAAATGAAGGTCTGAATATAGGTTGCGGGCTGAAATGGTGTCTTTATCATACAATCCAAGCCAATATTTAGCATAAAGAATTTTTTTGCATTTTGCATTGATGTCTTTTTTGCTTATACCGCCTTTTTTTATTGCCTTTTGTATGGCCTCAATTGTTTTTTCAACATCTTCGGGCATGAGCAACAAGTCATTTCCGGCTTTTATAGATCTAATTGCAATGTCCTCTGCTTTATAATAATTGCTTACACCCTTCATGTTTAGTGCATCGGTTACTGTAATGCCTTCAAATCCCATTTTATTTTTTAGTATTCCCTGAATAACAGGTTTTGATAGCGATGTAGGCAATTGTTTTGTGCTATCTAATGCCGGGACACTAAGATGGGCTGTCATAACACTGGATGCTCCTTTTTTAATTAAAAATTGAAAAGGGTACAGTTCAATTTTTTCAAGGCGTTCTTTGCTATGTTTAATGACAGGTAAAGTTTTATGGGAATCAAAACGTGTGTCGCCATGACCGGGGAAATGCTTGATTGTAGCCAATATACAGTTGTCTTGCAACCCCTGGACATAGGCAAGTGATTTCTCACTTACCCTGATTTTATCTTCTCCGAAAGAGCGATAATTAATGACAGGATTATCGGGGTTGACATTGACATCAGCAACAGGGGCAAAATTCATATGTACCCCCAGCCGGTTCATTTGTGCAGCAATATCTTCTCCCATCCGATAAATTAAATGATTGTTTTGAATTGCACCTAATGTCATTTGATAGGGATAACGAATCGTACTGTCAAGCCGCATTGACAAACCCCATTCTGCATCCATTGCAACCAACAATGGTATTTTTGTGACTTCTTGATATTTATTCAATTGTTTTATTTGACGCAATGGCCCTCCCTGAAAAAAAATAATCCCGCCAACATGATGTTTCTTTATCAGTTTTTCAATATGTTTCACATGATTTTCTCCTTTATTAGAATATCCGGGAACCATTATTAACTGTCCGATCTTTTCCTGAAGCGACATAGAATTTAATACTGAATCGGCCCATTCATTCGGCCCTTCATTAAAAGGAGGCATTTTATCTTTTGTATTAAAATCAGCAGAAGCATATTGTGATATAATGAATATGAATATGATGAATACTATATGTTTAAACATAAATTATAGTTGTTTTAATAAAATAATAAATATATAATTTTAACAACTTTATGGGTTTTACTCACGTATAAAGTGTTTATTAATGGTCTAAAGATAAAAAAAATAACGTCAAAATTAATTGAAAAATATGTCCACATTTGCTTTTTTTCACTACTTTTGACAATATCTTAAAAAACAAAAGAGTATAACAATGAATATAAGAACTACTATTTTATTCATTTCATTTTTATTATTTGCTGGCATACAGATATTTTCAAATAATATTGATAGATTGTTCCGTTTCCCTGATATTCATAAAGATAAAATCGTTTTTTCATATGCAGGAGACTTATATCTGGCAAACAGTAACGGTGGGGTAGCCCGTAAAATCACTTCACACACAGGATATGAAATGTTTCCTCGTTTTTCTCCTGATGGAAAACACATTGCATTTACAGCTCAATATGATGGCAATACAGAAGTATATGTCATGCCTTCTGAAGGGGGTGAGCCAACCAGGCTGACATATACAGCAAATATAAAGAGAGACATTATATCCGACCGGATGGGGCCGAACAATATTGTTATGGAATGGTCGCCTGACGGTGAATGGATTGTGTATAGAAGCAGACAACATTCATTCAATTCTTTCAAAGGTGAATTATTCCGTATTCATAAAACCGGTGGGCTTTCCGAGCAAATTCCTCTTTCTGAAAGCGGCTTTTGTTCTTTTTCCCCTGACGGGAATAAGCTGGCATTTAATAAGATATTCAGGGAGTTCCGAACATGGAAACATTACAGGGGAGGAATGGCCGGAGAATTATGGATATATGACTTTCAATCCCAAAACGTTAAAAAAATAACGAATAATACTGTTCAGGATATTTTTCCCATGTGGTTTGGGAATAAGTTATATTATCTCTCTGACCAGGACTATAGAATGAACATTTATTCATATAATCTTTCCAATGATTCCATTAAGCAATTGACTTTTTATACAGAATATGATATTAAATTTCCTTCAGCAGGAATTGAAAATATAATATTTGAACATGGGGGTTATTTATACAAATATCATCTTGAAACCGGTAAAACAGAAAAAATTAATGTTCATATCTCAAATGACCAAATACATGCAAGAAATGAACTAAAAAAAGTTAGTAATAAAATAAAAAGTTATTCGCTGTCTCCCAATGGAAAAAGAATTGCTTTCAGTGCCCGTGGAGACATCTTTTCTGTACCGGCTGAAGATGGGATTACCTACAATATTACAAATTCCCCCGGTGCACATGATCAAAATGCTGCGTGGTCTCCTGATGGTAAATATATAGCTTACCTGTCAGACCAAACCGGAGAATATGAACTATTCATCCAATCCCATGACTTTTCACAATCTCCCATCCAATTAACAGATAATGCCGAAACATATAAATTCAACATTAAATGGTCGCCTGATAGCAAAAAAATAATGTGGAATGACAGAAAACTCCGTCTTCAATATGTTGATATAGAGACCAAAAAAATTACATTGGTCAGAAAAGCTAAACATGAGATAATTCGTGAATTCAACTGGTCACCTGACAGTCGCTGGATTGCATATAGCGAAGAGGCGGAAAACACCATGCATAGAATTTATGTTTATCAGGTTGAAAACCAGAAAATTCACTATATTACAGGCAAATGGTATCATTCCAATAATCCATCTTTTAGCAATGACGGGAACTATTTATTCTTTACCTCTGCACGGAGTTATTCTCCAACTTTTAGCCATGTAGAATGGAATTATGCATACTATGATATGTGCAAAATATATTTTATTCCACTTTCCAACGATACCCCATCTCCATTTGCACCTGAAAATATTCAGGCAGATGTCATTGAAAATAATAAAAATGATGCATCAAAAGAAAAAGAAGAAAACAAAAAACAACAGGTAACCATTGATTTTGAGAATATACAATCCCGTATTATTGAACTTCCTGTTAATGCTTCGAATTATTCAAAAATCAGTGCCATCGGAAACCATGTTTATTATTATGAAAAGTCAACACATAATGGAGCATTACAACTGAAAATGTATGACCTGGATAAGAAAGAAGAAACGGTGTTAGGAAAAGGATTGCATTATACCATTTCACCAAAACACAACAAAATGCTGGTGAAAGACAATGGTAATTATGACGTGATTGATATGCCGACAAGCAGTATCAGCATGTCAGACCCGGTTGACCTGGCACAAATGAAAATGTATGTTAATTATGACAAAGAATGGGAACAAATATTTGAAGAGAGTTGGCGGCAAATGAGAGATTTCTTTTATGTTGAAAACATGCACGGAGTGAATTGGAACAAAATGAAAGAAAAATACAAAAAGCTGGTTCCTTATGCAAATCATCGGGATGATCTGACATACATCATTGGAGAAATGATCGGAGAATTAAATGTAGGCCATGCTTATGTTCAAAGTGGAGAGAAACCCGAAACCCCAAAAATCAATACTGGTTTATTAGGTGCTGTTATAGAACAACATTCTTCTGGTTTTTTCCAAATAAAAAACATCCTGAAAGGTGCTTCGTGGAGTACAAAACTTCGCTCACCCCTACAGGAAATAGGATTGAATGTGGGAAAAGAAGATTTTATCCTTGCAATAAACGGCATCAATACAAATCAGACGAATAACATATACAGTTTATTAATCGGCAAGGCCGGAGAAGAGGTTGAATTAACAATTAATAACAAACCTTCTTTCAAAGGCAGCCGGAAAATTGTGGTTAAGCCCATTGACGATGAGTCACCATTGTATTACCATCAATGGGTTCAGAGCAACATAGAAAAAGTCAACCAAGCCACCAACGGCGATGTGGGGTATGTGCACATTCCAGACATGCTTTCCGAAGGACTCAATGAATTTGTAGAATATTATTATCCTCAGATACGGAAGAAGGGCCTTATTATTGATATCAGAGGAAATGGAGGAGGGTATGTCTCCCCCATGATCATTGAGCGACTCAGACGCGAAAATATCAGGGCCAAAATGACACGAAATGTTGAAGAAGGACAACCCCATCCGACCATGACTCTGCAAGGCCCGATGGTGATGTTGATTGACCATTATACTGCTTCCGACGGAGATTTGATGGCATATGCCTTTAGGGAACATAAATTAGGAAAACTCATCGGAACACGTACCTGGGGTGGTGTTGTTGGGATTACAGGCAGTCTGCCGTTTATTGATGGAGGAACTTTAAGAAAACCCGAATATGCGAGTTATTCTGCGAAAGAAAGCAAATGGATCATTGAAGGCAAAGGTGTTGAACCGGATATTCATGTAGAAAACGATCCTCATCAGGAGTGCCTGGGAAATGATGCACAGCTTGAAAAAGCTATTGACATAATTATCAACAAAGTTAAAAATGAATACAAGCCCGTTCCTCCTATTCCCAACCCACCTGTAAAAAATGGAGGCAATAAAAATGAATAATTTATTATTTATATAAAAATTTCAAAAAAAAATTAGACATATATCTGTTCATATTCAGGAAGCTACAAAAATCGCCCGATTAATAAAAATAATAAATCCTCTTTTTTGCATTATTTTTGCATTTTTATAACCATCATTGAAGGAAAATTGAGTATTATTATTAATATTTTAAATATATGAACAACTCAATAGGGAAAAAGCGAGTCATTATCAAACATGTACGACCAGAAATTGATTGTGGTTTATACCCTGTAAAAAGGAGTATAGGAGAAAAGATTGATGTAGAAGCAGATATTTTTTCTGATGGGCATGATGAGATCAAAGCCGAATTGCTATATCGAAAAGCAGGTGCTAAAAAATGGAATAAAGAGCCTATGCATTTCATTATCAATGATCATTGGTATGGCTCATTCACTCCCGAAAAAGAAGGACTTTATGAATATACCTTACAGGGGTGGGTTGATACTTTTTATACGTGGCAAAAAGATATTAAAAAGAAATATCATGCCGGACAGGATATACGGGTTGAATTGCAGATGGGAGTACAAATGATCGAAGAAGCAATCCGGGATGCACCAAATACCAAAGCAAATGAGCTCAAGCATTACGTAAATGAAATAAACAACTCAAAAGACCAGACTCTTGCATTGAATGCAGCAGAAAACAATCACTTGAGTAGATTAATGAATGATTTTGTAAAAAAGGAAACCATATCCATATATCCCCAAAATCTTACTGTAGATATTGAGCAAAAAAAAGCCGGATTTAGTGCATGGTATGAGTTATTTCCTCGTTCAGCCTCACAGAAACCCGGGCAACACGGCACATTCAATGATGTAATTAAACTGCTGCCGGAAATTGCTAATATGGGGTTTGATATTTTGTATTTACCACCCATACATCCCATTGGTGAAAGCTATAGAAAGGGGAAAGACAATTCAGACGAATGCAAACCCGGCGAACCCGGATCACCATGGGCTATTGGCTCTAAAGAAGGGGGTCACAAAGCCATACACCCTGAATTGGGGACAATGAATGTTTTTAAAAATCTGATCCTGCAAGCCAAAAGCCATGATATTGAAATAGCCATAGACATTGCTTTTCAATGTTCACCAGATCATCCGTATGTGAAGGAGCACCCCGACTGGTTTATATGGCGGCCGGATGGCACAGTGCAATATGCCGAAAATCCGCCCAAAAAATATCAGGATGTGCTGCCATTGAATTTTGGTTCTGATGACTGGAGGAATTTATGGGCAGAACTTAAGAGTGTTTTTGATTATTGGATTGACAAAGGGGTTGCCATTTTCAGGGTTGATAATCCACATACCAAACCATTTAATTTTTGGGAATGGGTGATCAAAGAAATTCGCAAAGACCATCCCGAAATTATTTTTCTTGCGGAAGCATTTACCCGGCCCCGTATAATGGAACATCTTGCAAAGATCGGATTCACACAGTCGTACACATATTTTACATGGCGGCATACGCGCGATGAAATGATTCAATATGTCAATGAACTCACCAAAACACCTGTTCGTGAGTTTTACCGTCCGAATTTCTGGCCCAACACGCCTGATATTCTTCCCGAATCATTACAATACAAAAAGGAAGGAGCATTTATTGCCAGGGTTGTCATGGCATCTACCCTTTCTTCCAATTATGGGATTTACGGCCCGTCTTTTGAGTTTGGTTTGAATGAGCCACACCCTGACCGGGAAGAATACATCAATAATGAAAAATATGAGATAAAACAATGGGACTGGCACAAACAAACCAAAACAAAAGAGATCATTAGTATTGTCAATAAAATGCGTAAAGAAAATCCTGCGTTGCAAACTACATGGAATATATTTTTTGCTGAAACTGAGAATGCACAATTATTATGCTATGGAAAAACAGACGATGACTTGAACAATAAAATCATAGTAGCAGTCAATATGGACCCTCTTTACAAACAAGGAGCATGGGTCAAATTTCCACTCTATCAAATGAAAATAGATCAGAATAAGCCATTTAAGGTGCACGATGCACTTTCAGGTAAATCTTTTCAATGGCAGGGGGAATTGAATTATGTGGAATTGGACCCTGAAGACATTCCCGCACATATATTTATTGTTGAAGAATGATAATTTTTAATCATACTACATTATGGTACAAGAACAATTTATGAACAAAACGGATTGGTATAAAGATGCTATCATATATGAATTACACATCAAAGCATTCAAAGATAGCAATGGGGATGGGACAGGTGATTTCAAAGGGTTGATTGAAAAATTGGATTATCTTGAAGACCTCGGTATTACTGCAATCTGGCTTCTTCCTTTTTATCCGTCTCCATTCCGTGATGATGGATACGATATTGCAGATTACTACAAGATACATCCTGATTATGGAAATATCAGGGATTTTAATAAATTTTTACACGAAGCGCACAAACGCAATATCAAAGTCATTATTGAGCTGGTATTAAATCATACTTCAGATCAGCACAAGTGGTTTCAACGGGCCCGCAATGCCAGAAAAGGTTCTGTTTACCGTGATTACTATGTTTGGAGCGATGACCCGACAAAATATAGTGAGACCCGGATAATATTCAATGATTTTGAAGTATCTAACTGGCAGTGGGATCCGGTGGCCGGCCAATATTACTGGCACCGTTTTTATGCCCACCAACCCGATTTGAATTTTGATAATCCAAGGGTACAAAATGAAATATTCAAGATTATTGATTATTGGCTAAATATGGGCGTTGATGGGTTCAGGCTTGATGCCGTGCCTTACTTGTTTGAGCGCCGGGGGACTAATTGTGAGAACCTGCCGGAAACACATGCTTTCCTCAAAAAACTTCGTGCACATGTAGACAAAAACCATTCAAACAAATTACTTTTGGCCGAAGCCAATATGTGGCCAGAAGACGCTTCATCTTATTTTGGAGATGGCGATGAATGCCACATGAATTATCATTTCCCCTTGATGCCCAGGATGTTTATGTCATTAAAAATGGAAGACAGATACCCGATTATGGATATTTTTGATCAAACGCCTGAAATACCTGAAAACTGCCAGTGGGCAATGTTTTTGCGAAATCATGATGAACTCACCCTTGAAATGGTAACAGATGAAGAACGGGATTACATGTATAAAGTGTATACCAACGAACCCAAAGCACGCATTAACATGGGTATCCGGCAACGTTTGGCACCATTGCTCAACAATAACCGGAAAAGCATTGAACTGCTCAACATTCTTTTGTTTTCACTTCCCGGCACACCGGTTCTTTATTATGGTGATGAAATAGGCATGGGCGATAATTATTATCTGGGAGACAGGAACGGTGTGCGTACTCCCATGCAATGGACTCCCGGAAGAAATGCCGGATTTTCAGCTACAAACCCCAATAAATTATACCTTCCGGTAAACCTTGATCCTGAATTTCAATACGAAGCGGTGAATGTGGAAACCCAACAACGGAATGTTTCATCCCTTTATTGGTGGATGAAACGGATGATCAACCTGCGTAAACAATATGCGGCCTTCGGACGTGGAAATATTACATTTTTATCTCCCGAAAACTCTAAAATATTATGCTTCCTACGGTCTTATGAAGACAGTGTGATATTAGTGGTAGCCAATTTATCCAGATATCCGCAAGCTGCCGAAATTGAACTGCAAGAATTTAAAGATTACACACCCATAGAAATATTCAGTCAGAACGAATTTCCTGTTATCAAAACAGAACCTTATTTATTCACCATAACTCCATATGGATATTATTGGTTTGAATTAAAAAAGAAGACAACTGCCATTCAGGGAAAAATGAATGATACCCCGATTATTTCCCTTAAATCTCCAGAAGAATTGAACAATGTTAAAAACTCAACAATCCTCGAAGCCAAAATACTGCCCATGTACCTCCCTAAATGCCGTTGGTTTGGAGGAAAATCAAGAAAAATAACCGATATCAATATTATGGATTGTATTGAATTACCACTTGAAGATGAAAAAGCCTTCTGGTTCATTTTTGAAGTTGATTATCAACATGGCCTCCCGGAAATATATCAATTGCCTGTATGCTTTGGTGATAAAACAATTAAAAACGAATTACAAGAAAAATCAGAACAAGCCATTATTTCCACAGTCACATTAATGAAAAAGAAAATGTGGATGTATGATGCTGTCTTCAATGAAAAGTTCAGGGATGCACTTTTTGAATCAGCCGTAAAAATAAGACGTGGAAAAGATAAAGGAAAACATTTGTATTTTCATATTGACAAGCATGCCAAGAAGAATTTTTTTACCGGAAAAGAAAAAGTAACGTCCAATGTATTGAGTGTTGAGCAAAGCAATACATCCATTATTTACAGCGATGAAATTTTCGTTAAATTATACCGGAAACTTGATACAGGCATCAATCCCGATATGGAAATAACCCAATTTCTTACACAAAAAACGCCATTTACAAACATACCGCAGTTTGCAGGGTCCATTGAATATAAAAGAGAAAACAAAGATGTATATTACCTCGCTATGATGCAGGAGCTTGTCTCGAACGAAGGTGATGCATGGAAATATTTTGAAGATGTACTATCCCTGTACTATGAAAATGTATTGGCTTCTCCGTTGTTAAAGGAAGATTTTACCCTGAAAGGCGAACTGGGTAATCCGTTGTCATTTAATGAGATACCTGAAGAACTGCAAGATTTGTTTGGTGCTGCAAATGCCGAAATGATAAGTCTGCTTGGTGTACGAACAGGTGAAATGCACATGGCATTGGCCTCAAATAAAGAGATGAACGACTTTAAACCGGAGCCGTTTTCAATTTATTACCAGAGAGCCCTGTATTCGTCTATCCAGTCACTCGTGAGGTCGGCTACACGGAATCTTTCAAAAAATATAAAAAGCATTCCAGATGATTATAAAGCAGATGCCAAAGACATCCTGTCTAAAAAGAATGAATTGCTGAAATATTTGAAAAACATATATTCAAAAAAAATAACCACACAGAAAATTCGGGTTCATGGTGATTATCATCTCGGACAAGTGTTATTTACCGGGAAAGACTTTATTATTATTGATTTTGAAGGAGAACCTGCACGGGCTTACAGCGATAGAAGACTCAAACGATCGCCTTTACGTGACATTGCAGGGATGATCCGATCATTGCATTATGCTCCTTACAATACCCTACACAAACTAACATCCATCGGTGAAGCGGAAGCAGTAAACCTCGACAAATGGGCAGAAATATGGTATCATTACATGAGTATGTTCTTTTTTAAATCATACCTTGACCAAATTAAAGACAGTAACCTGATTCCACAAGACCGTGAAGACCTGAACATCCTGCTGACCACATTCTTGATAGAAAAAGCAGTGTATGAACTCAATTATGAACTCAATAACAGGCCCATGTGGGTGAATATTCCTATCAGGGGAATCCAATATCTACTTTCGAAATATACAAATGAATAAAAAAAGAAAGGACATTATGAACGAAAAAGTATTGTACACAACGCGATTTACAGATTATGATATTTATTTATTTAAACAGGGGAAACATTTTTCATTATATGATAAACTCGGGTCACACATCATGACGCATGAAAACCAGCAGGGGGTTTACTTTGCTGTATGGGCTCCCAATGCAAAATTTGTTGGTGTGACCGGGAATTTTAACGACTGGTATAAGCATTCTCATCCATTATTTGTAAGACAAGATGAATCCGGAATATGGGAAGGGTTTATCCCCGGACTCAAACAAGGTGATTTATATAAATATTATATTGAGTCAAATTACAATGAATTTAAAATCGAAAAAGGAGACCCTTTTGCGTTTATGTGGGAAACACCTCCCAATACTTCATCTGTGGTTTGGGACCTCGATTATCAGTGGAACGACTATGACTGGATGAAACAACGAAAAGAACAACGCGAACAGCCTAAACCCTGGTCTGTGTATGAAATTCATATAGGATCATGGAAACGGAATACTAAAGAAAACAACAGGTTTTTAACATACCGGGAAATGGCCGATGAATTGCCTAAATATATCCAGGAAATGGGGTATACGCATGTTGAATTTATGCCCCTTAAAGAACATCCGTTTTATGGGTCATGGGGATATCAGGTAACGGGGTATTTTGCTCCTTCGAGCAGGTATGGTACACCACAAGACCTGATGTATCTGATCGAAGAACTTCATAAACACAATATTGGTGTGATCATGGATTGGGTCCCTTCACATTTTCCAAGTGACGGGCACGGATTGTCTTATTTTGATGGCACGCACCTCTATGAACATGAAGATCAACGAAAGGGGTATCACCCTGAATGGAATAGTTATATTTTTAACTATGGAAGGAATGAGGTGATTTCGTTCCTGGTCAGCAATGCATTGTTTTGGTTTGGGCAATATCATATTGATGCACAGCGGGTTGATGGTGTAGCGTCCATGCTTTACCTCGATTATGCCCGTGAAAATGGCGAATGGATACCAAACCAGTTTGGAGGCAGGGAAAACCTTGAAGCAGTTGATTTCTTAAAATATTACAATGAGGCCATTCATAGAGAATTTCCCGATATATATTCCATTGCAGAAGAATCTACTGCATGGCCAATGGTTACACGTCCCACTTATGTCGGTGGCCTTGGATTCGACATGAAATGGATGATGGGATGGATGCACGACACCCTTGAATACTTCAAGCAAGACCCAATACACCGAAAATATCATCAGAACGACATTACGTTTAGCCTGGCGTATGCTTTTTCTGAAAATTTTATGCTGCCCTTGTCTCACGACGAAGTCGTGCATGGTAAAAAATCACTCATCTACAAAATGCCGGGCGATGAATGGCAGCGGTTTGCGAATCTCAGATTAATGTATGGTTATATGTACGGCCATCCGGGAACAAAACTACTCTTTATGGGCAGTGAATTCGGACAAACATCCGAATGGCAGCATGATTACAGCCTTGACTGGCACCTGCTCCAATACGACTACCATAAAGGGGTACAAGAAATGATGAAGCGACTCAATCATACCTATACATCTGAACTTCCTTTGTATGATGCCCCCTTTACACAGGAAGGCTTTGAATGGGTAGACATCAATGACAATGAAAACAGTGTGATTATTTTTATCAGAAAAGACAGGGAAAATCAACAATTTATTGCTGTAGCCTGCAATTTTACCCCCACCATTCATTACGATTACAAAATAGGCGTACCAAAAAGCGGGGCATGGAAAGAAATTTTAAACACAGATGCCAAGGAATTCGGCGGAAGCAATGCTTTAAACTCACAGCCGCTTCATACTCAGCCTGAGGAATGGCATGGCAGGGGCCAATGTTTATATGTGACCCTGCCGCCATTGGGTGTAACGTATTTGAAATTTGAGGGGTGAGGATTTAGTTGTTTGGTTGCATTATGTGTCTTTGATATTATGCTTCCCCGAAAATCATTTTAGCTGCTTGCGCAAGGATTTCAGTAGAACAACCGTGAGTGCAGACAACAGTTTTGTATTCGGGAAGAACAGTAAATTCAAATGGGGAATTGGTTACCACTATGGTAGGCTTTCCCCAGCTTACAATTTCTTTCACAAAATTATTGCCGTCTAAATGCCTCCGGCCGTAGTAATTGGTGATCACAATCACATCAGCCTGGTCGTAACGGTCTTTGATTCGTCTGCGGTCATTGTCCGTAAATGTGATTTCAGTCTCAATACTACCCACATTTTCAGAAACATCCAACATTTTTTCCCAAAAAATGGAAGGATGGCAGTACTGTGAATTGATATTGTAATGCATGGGATTAATTTGTTCTATAAGCAACACGTTTTGTTCTTTTGATAAAGGCAAAATGTTTTGCTCGTCTCGCATAACAGTAACTACTTTTTTAGCAAGATCATTTACCACATTGATAACTTGTGGATTTGCAATGCCCTCACCGGCTTTTTCCGGGTCTTTAATCCCCACTTTAGATTCATTGTCAAAGAAACCATAATCATATTTTACACCGAGAGTACGAGAAATTGCATCATCCAGTCTGGATTCTTTTAGCTTGCCATTTTTTACAGCATCAACAATTTGCGGGAATACTTCATGAATGATAGGGCCTTCATCACGAATCAGGAGTAGGTCTGCACCGGCATTCAGTGCTTTGATCAATGCATCACCAAATTCAAATCGTGAAATGATTCCTCCCATGGCCATTGCATCAGTTGTAATAGCTCCTTCAAATCCAAGATCGCCTTTTAAGAGATCGGTGAGGATTGTTTTGGAAAGGGTTGCCGGAACATCTTCGGGCTCAATTTTAGGGTAGGCGGTATGAGCAGTCATCACAGCAGGCAACCCTTCTTTAATCAGTGCTTTATATGGTTTAAGATGTTCTTCAAGCTCATCGGCATTGAGATCAATCACCGGCAAACCGGAATGTGCATCGGATGCAGACTCGCCTCTTCCTGGAAAATGTTTGCCCGTAGCAATAATACCGGCATCACGCCAGCCATTCAATGCTTTTGTGGCATATTCGATAACCGTATCAGCATTGTCGCCATAGCTTCTGACACCAATCTCAGGATTTTTGGGGTTTGTATTCACGTCAAGTACACATGAATGCGTCCAGGAAAAACCCAATGGGAGTAACTGATTGCCAATAGCCCAATGCATGTCATATGCATTTTGGGGGTTTCCGTCTAATGTTAATCCTAATGCATTTGGAAATTGATGTGCACCACCATAATAATAATCTCCATTTTGGTCTCCCTCAAAGTCAAAGGTAATATGCAAAGGCAACCCCAAATCGCTATCCAATGAAGCTTGTTTTAAAGTATTTAAGAAATTGCAATATTCTGGATTGGTAACATGCGGAACCGGTATGTTCGGGATATAATCTTTCATGGTTCCGGATGGAACGCGGAGCATTCTGTGTGCAAACTCAGGAGGCGTGCAGCCAGGGTCATGCCAAGCAGTTCTAACCCTCCAATAAAATCCCACTCGAATACCAGCAGGGGTATATTTTTGAATGCGATGAATGATTTCCGGTGTGATCACTGTCCCACAATACCCTAACACAAGGCATTGCCCTACTTTTTGTTCCAGTGTCATTTTAGACAGTTTGTCTTCGATGAATTTTTTCTTTTCCATAGATTTTGTTTTAGTTATAAATAAATGATAGTTGCCTGGTTATTTACCAATTATTGAAAGAAGATATAATAAGAAGAATATCATTCCGCCTCCTACGATAGTCCAGATTATACCTTTCCAGTCTTGTTTTTCAAATTTTTCAAATTCCCAGTTGGATTTTGGGAACATTTTTTTATAATTAAAGCGATGCGGATTTTCCATTGATAGTTGCATTTGTCTTGCGTCTTCTTCTTTATCTGCTATGGCCGGAGTTTTCATTTTTGCATAAAATTTATCAAGCGTTTCCTGATCGTCTTTTCTTGTGTATACAGCTACGATCATCAAAATAAGAAACGGCCATAATGTTCTAAAAATCAACCTGATTGTTTCGTTCAAAGCTTGCGGGTTCTTCTCGAGGTTGAATCCAATGGCATCCAGAAGTACCAATTCAAGCGATAACATACCCGATCCGTATATTTGTCCTTCTTCATTTACTTTCAATCCTTGCACCCAAAAAATGGATGTTTCGGGAGTTTTGTATACTTTTTTAAATTTTTCTCCGGCTATAAGAGATTCAGGCCTTTCGCCTTCTGCCAGTCCTTTTCGTTCCAGCCGGTTCCATAGATCAATTTCTTTTTCTCGTTGTTCCACATCTACTTTTCGTGCAGTATATACTTTACTCAACGTTTGCGATTCAACTGTTTTGTTAAGGTAGTCACTTGTTCTGACGCCCGGGAATAATGGAATCAAAACTTGCAGGATCACAAAAAGAAATGCAGTAGACAATGCTGATGCCCATGTACCGGTACGATTGGCACGCCTCCATTTCATACCCAGCCAGAAACCAGCTGCAATGACAATATAAAACTCCCATATCAATTTTATGAGTTGGAATATATTATCGAATTGCCTTGCTATTAATACACTTCCTACAATAATCACAAAACCTAATCCGGCTCCGATTCGCACATATGTTTTTTCGGAATAGTGTTGGAAAAGCGGTTTTATTAAATTATGTGTCAACAAGCTTGAAGCTGTTATCATTAAAGCCTCGGCTGTAGACATCAGAGCTCCCAGCAGGGCAGCTATCATAAGTCCTACCAGGCCTATTCCCAATGAACCCAATAATTCGCGTGTTGCTGTTCCCCATAAGTAATCAGGGTTGCTTAAGTGGTCTTTATACAAAATTACAAGCAAGAGTGCTGTAACTCCCCAAAACAATGTAGCAGCCCTTTTCATGTAAATACCGGTGGTAAAACCTGATCTTGCTGTATATTCATCTTTTGCAGACCCGGTGGCAAGCAATTGATTTGCCTGTACACATGTGGTGATCAATAATGTTACCATGATAGCCAATAGGTAATACCAGGTGAAATCCGTCATGGCAGGTGACCCCCATATGTCAAATGTAGCTTGGGAAAGATTGGATTTGGCTGTAGCAATGACCCCGGAAATGCCTTCTACATTAAATGAATTTTGTATTTCGATGTATGCAGCCGGCAACAAGAGCAATGATAAGACCAATATCAGGATTCCCTGCAGTATGTCGCTTAAAAAGGCGGCCTCCAATCCGCCAAAGCCGGCATATATTATTACGACAAATGCTACGAACCATATAATAAATGTTTCGCTGAGGTATGAAAACTGGCGGCGTGGTTCTTGTATTCTTAACTGCTCCAGTTGTTGTTTTTCTGCCGGGGTTAAGAGGCGGTAATCTTTTTCTTCAAGTTGTTCGAGTTGAAGAGCTTGTTGGTATTCCTTTTTTTCCTGCACCGTGAGTTCTGTTACAGGTTTTTCGGTAATGGCAGAGATGGTCCGCGACATGGCAGTAAAGCCCAAACCAATCACGATCATAAAGAAAAACGCACTCACAATGGCATAAAAGGCTGCTAGCCCTTTAGAATTGTATCGTTCTTCAAAAAAGTCGCCGAGTGTTATGGTACGAAGGCGCCGGTACCATATAGAAGTGATCCAAAAAACAGGAAGGTGAAAGATACCAATGAGCTGTTGCATGATACCTGCTAATCCGTTTCTGGACACAATAACAGACATTCCCACGGCATTTTCTGCTGATGTACCTTGTCCGAATGCGGCGAATGTTTGGATGAATTTTCCAAATCGCCTCCCTCCAAGAAAATAATCTTCCTGATTTTTAATTCGCCTTGATGAATAGTAACCTATTCCAATAATCACAACAAAATATAAAATGATTGTAATGATATCCACAATTTGCATTCCCAACATAATTTTTTTTTTTAGATTTTACATTTGTTTATTTGGTAAAATAAGTTTTTGTGGGACTAATATTCTTATGCCCATTGCCAATTCCGGGTTTTGTATTCTTTTAATAAGCCGTTCAACTGCCAATTGAGCAATTTCGGCATAATTAACATCAATGGTAGCCGGCCTGGGAGAAATCCTTTTCAGATAAATATCCACATTATCAGATGAAATAATGGAAATGTCTTTCCCAATTTCAATGTTTCTATTATGAAGTTCATAATAAACATCCATGGCCAATTCGTCATTGGCTACAAATAAACCGGTAGGGCGGTTGGATGCCGGAATGGAAAGCAATTCTTCAATCATATTTTGCACTATATGCCTTCCCAACTCAGGTTTCCAAAAATTGGTTTCATTTTGATATGAAGATGAGAAGATTCTGGCTTCAACCCCTTTTTGCTCGGCAACCCATTGAAATTCCCTGCCTACTTCCTGAAACCCATAATGTTCTTTAATAGGATTGAAAAAGGCAATGTTCCGGTGGCCGTTATTGATCAGGTAATCAATACTCATGCGTGCTCTTGCCCTGTAATCAGGCAATACCCAGTCTATTCCTGCTTCAATATAATTAGAGCCCAGTATTCCAATACATGGGAAGTTTTCGACTTCTTGTTTTAAATCAGGAGGGATGTCGCCCATTAATATTAACCCATCAAAGCGGTTAGACGATATTAGATTGGCAATATTTTCATTTTCCTTATGCGTAACCGATAAAAGTAGATCATAACTCTTTAAAGATTGCTCTATGTAAGATAAAATTTTAAGATTTTGCGGCAATTCCAGGAATTCTATTGGCAATCCGGCTAATAATAAGCTGATAATGCCTGTTTTAAAATGGCTTTCGGGATGGTTCCTGGTTCCTGTTTTTCTAATGGTTGGAGTATACCCGACTTCTTTAGCTATTTTTAATATTTTTTTGGCTGTTTCAGGGTGTACATCTCCTTTACCGGAAAACACCCTGTGGACTGTAGTTATTGATACATTCGCTTTTTGAGCAATATGATGCAATGTCATAATGTAAAATTTTCCGTAAATATATTTTATTTTTCCGTAAAATCAAAATTATTTTACTTTTTTTTTTATTCATTAATCATTCTAAGCCTATTCAATTCAATATTCATGAAGATTTTATA
>CAZJWE010000036.1:0-20979 GCA_964549265.1 uncultured Bacteroidales bacterium
ATGCGATCAAAACAAATACTGCAAAGGCCTGGCGTGGTTTTTTGCTTTGTGCCCCTTCGTGAATACCGCTAAACCTGCGCTTGCCCATGCCCTCATTAGATCATGCTATAAGTTGAAGCTTTCCGCCCAAAACTTCTATTTCAATTAAATATCAATTCAAAAGAATAGAAGTTTTTGGCGGCACGTGGGGTTAAATCATAGCTGCCCTGGAACCAGAGAAATAATCTTTGATTGATGCAACATTTAATAGTTTATCTCTTTTTTCCGGTTCCAGTTTCACTTCTTTGTTTCCAGTAACTAAGGATTCTAAAGGTATTCCTAAGTACCTGTTTAATAAAGTTATCATTTTCAAATTCAATGGCCTTTTACCATGTAAAACTTCCGATACCCTTGTTTTTCCACCAAATAATGGTGCTACATCAGCCTGTTTTAAATTCATTTGTTCCATTCTAAACTTGATGGCTTCAATCGGATTTGGTGCTGCTACCGGATAATGTTCTTGCTCGTATTTTTCTACAAGCAAAGATAAAAGTTCCATTTCTTCACCTTCCGGACTATCAGGTTCTATCGCATTTTCATTGCTGTTAATCAAAGTATAAATGCGTTCACAAGCTTCGTTATATTCTTGTTCTGTCTTTAATATTTTAGTTTTCATAACTTACTGTTTTTGCGTTTATTTTGTCGTATTCTTTATGTGTTCCGAACCAAACAACAAAGACTATTTTCAACTTATATTCTATGTCAACAATCAGGCGGTAATCATTTCCTTTTATGTTGAACACAATGCGTTTTGAACTTATTATACTGGCATTGCCGTATTTTGCTTTCAGTTCATTTGCATTGTTCCATGTCGAGAACCTAACCTCGTAAACCCAAGCCTTTACAGATTCTTCAGCCTGCCTGTATTTGCTTTGCTTGCAATACTCGGTTAATGTTGATTCTTTTATTATTCTCATACTTTACAAAGATAATAAAAAGTTACCAATATGGGTAACTTTATTTGTTTTTATTTCAAAGGATGATATTTTTCCAACTCCTTCTGCATATCCTCTAAGTTATCCGTCCTATAACGTTCTGTTAAGCTCACATATTTATGTGTAGCCATATACTGGACTTCCCACAGGTTGTAATGTTTCAGCCAATTTGTAATCTCCAAACCTGCCACACGTTTGCAACGAAAACACTAAAATTATGGTACTACCCTTATTTTAGTGTTTAAATATTTACATTATACAAAGTCACTGTTTATATATAGTTGTAAATGTGGTTGAAATATTGTTTAAATGTTGTTTTTTTTGATTGATGCAATATAGTTGAAAACTAAAATTTGGTATAATTATTGATTAAATAAATTAATAATCTGTTTTTTAAACTTAATTTAATTTATAAATTTACAAAACAGATCATATATTCAATATTTGTTTAAAAGTGAGTATAGTACCTTTTAATTCAGAAAAAATA
Source organism: uncultured Bacteroidales bacterium (assembly GCA_964549265.1). Taxonomy (GTDB): domain Bacteria; phylum Bacteroidota; class Bacteroidia; order Bacteroidales; family JBBRXJ01; genus CAYMKE01. Next base: position 1,462 of record CAZJWE010000036.1, read on the forward strand.
AAATACCATGGAAGATAAATTGGTAACACTGGCGACCCAATCATATTACCGGGCTCAAATTTTAAAAGAAAGGCTTGAAAAAAATAACATTGAATGTTATTTAAAATCGCCTGATATTGGTGAAACAATGCCGGAAGAACGATTAAAAGTGCGAATTAAAGAAAAAGATTTTGGCAGGGCACTTAGCATTGCAGAGGAGGTCAACAGGGAATTAGGGGAGGAAGAGGTCAAAATTCCGGAAGAAAATATTCAGATCAAGCGTATTTTAGTGCCTGTAGGTTTTATGGACTATTCGATTAATGCAGCTTATTATGCACTCAATATCGCTGAAAAGTTGAATGCAGACATTCATTTATTTCACTCGTTTTATAATCCGTATGTTGACGCTACACCCCTGGGAGATGATTTGGATTATAATCTTCCTCTTGACCAATACATCACAGAGATTGAACAGGATGCCAAAGAACGCCTTCTGAAGGTTGTAAATGAAATTAAAGAAAGCATAAACAAACGGAATATTTCTGGAGTAGGGATTGATTATTCACTCGTGAGTGGTTCTATAGATGAGCAAATTATTAATATCAATGAAGAATACCAGCCGGATTTAATTGTTGTTGGAACCAAAGGGGCAAACAAGAAAAATAATGATTTCATGGGACGGGTTACAACAAAGATTGTTGAGAATGTTGAGGTGCCGGTTTTAGCCATCCCCGAAAATACCAAATCAGAATCTAAACAACGTATGAATGTGTTGTATGCTACTAATTTTGATGATTCTGATTTTTCTGCCCTCAGACGGTTAATGACATTGATCGCCCCTTTTAATCCTTATGTGTATTGTGTTCATATTGAAAATGAACCGGATAATCCAGTCTTAAAAGCCAAAATGAAAAGAATAAAAGAGTATTTTAATGAATATTATGGCGAGTACAATATTGAATGTGATATTATTCAAAATGATGATGTTTTAGATGGATTACAGGATTTTATCAATGAGAAAAATATTGATATGATTTCTTTGACCATGCATAAGAAAAATATAATTATCCGCTTGTTCAGCCCCAACCTGACCAAAAAAATATTTTTCCATACCAATATTCCTTTATTGGTCTTTCATTTTTAACGTGGTGGTAGCTTCTGTGAATACAATTCGCTTTTTTATTTTGATTTTATCCACGAATTTAATGATAACTTGTATTTTTTTATGAGGGACTATGAAGTATGTCTCATCACAGGTTATTTTTATGTAAAAGGCGTTCGAGTTCAAAAAAATTGACAATTTTTACGTTTTGATAATAAAAGTCAATGATCTCTTTGTAATCAAATCCTTTTCGTGCCATTACCATAGAACCTTCCTGGCATAACCCAACCCCGTGCCCATATCCTCTGCCTTCCATGGTTAATTCGTTCCAGTTGGTTTTTATTTCAAAAAAGGTGGATGGCAGGTTCCAGTCTTTACGGATTGTCTGCAACAATATAGTATGGCCATTGACCTTATAGTATTTTTTTCGGTGCTTTTGTTGAAACCGAATATCGCGGTTATTGATTTTTTTAGGGTTTACTCCTTGTTTTGCAAGATAGTCTTTCCATTTTTCTACAGGAATGGTTTTACTCCACCGTGCATTGGGTTTGGCACTGCAATAAGGGTCTTTTATTGATTTAAGATACGGACTTGATTTTAACCATACCATTTCTGAATTGGCTGTTTCGCCACCACAATTCGAAAAAAAAGCAGCTGTAATGAGAGAGGTATCATTTCCTAACAATACCTCCCCGTGTGTTAGATTCACGGCTTCTACCACTTTATTGTCTATTGCATGATGTTTATATGCCTGGCAATGCACTCCGTCGCACAGTTGAAATCCCTCATTCTTGTGCTTATTCAGATATTTTAGTGCATAGGTCCGCGTAATTACAGCCATGGCTTTATAAAATTCAACTTCCTGGCCACTTCCGCATTCTGTTTCAATCACTCCGGCTGTATAATGTTCAAAATTTACTTCATTAATGATCATCAGGCGATCATATTTTTCAGATAAAAAAAAGTCATCATCATACATTCTGTAAGAAAGAGCAGGTGAAACAGGCCTGACCTTTAGCATGTTTTCCAAAGCAATGCCTTTGAGATGAATGGTATGAAAACGACCAATTTTATTTTCCACATCCCTGACAACAAGGCTGTTTTCTGTTAATGAGACATAAATTGTATGGGATTTGTCTATGTTTTTTATAAACACACTGTCGCCAAACAATTTATATTTTCCTTTCACAGGCGAAAATACAGCAGTTTCAATATTTTGATCATTATATACACTGATGCTGATTTTTTGTGAAAATGTGCAGACAGAATACAAGAATAAAAAGGATATGATAATACTATGACGCAAATAGGGTAAAGATATCATGTCTTTTATATGGAAAAATGTTCTTTAAAAATACAAATTTAAGAAATTAAGTCTTTTTTTTACAAACACAAGTATGTTTGATGCATCAGGTTTGTTATTTTGTGAATTTTCTAATAAAATAATTATTTCCATTGTATTCAACTTTAGTGATTTGTTTTTCATTAATGAGCTGGTTTATAAGGTCAAACGGAGTGTTGGTTTTTCTTAACAGTTCCTTAACGGCTTCTTCTCGCATTGGGTGTACGGCTGTAATACTTAACAAATCGTTTTTTGCGTTGCCTGTTGAAGCAAATGCATTTCCTTCATAACCGGTTAAATATTCTATAGATGCTATATGTTTTGAAAAAATTTGGTATACTTTATTCAATGTTTTTTCATCTGATGATTTTACATTTTTAAACGCCGGAGGCCTTGTAGGAATACCAATATAAGCTATTTTAGGTTGCAGGATGTTAAGAAAATGTGCAATTCCGGTTATTTCATTAATTTTGTCATTTACATGCTCTATGAACATAGATTCGGTTACTAATTTTCCTTTGTAATGTTTTTTAAACGCTAACATACCGTTTAAAATGTCTTGTAAACAGAATGTGTGAAAGGGTTTGTTAATCTTTTTCCATACATTTTGATTGACGGCATCAATTTTTAAAGAAACATAATCTGCTTTGAGTAGATCTTCTTGTACGGCTTTTTTTGATAAAAGTGATGCATTGGAGATGACAGCCACAGGGATGTTGAATTCCTTAAGCTGTTCAATCAGTACTCCCAGGTTGCTATCCAGAGTAGGTTCTCCATCGGGAACGATGGACAGATAATCAGGGTAATTTTTTTTATCTTGTATTGAAGATAAAACTGTTTTGACCTGTTCGATCAGTTCTTTAGGGTTAAAAAAGGGTTCTCTTACAGATTGCATTTTAATTGCTTTACCTATTTGGCAATAAATGCAAGCATAAGAACAGCGCTTGTATGGAATGTTGTTGATTCCTAAGCTTCTTCCCAGTCGTCTGGAAGGCACAGGGCCGTATACATTCATATTATTTTGTGTTTTTTTGAATATATTCTTTTATTTCACTTATTTTGAATCCATATTGTTTTCGAAGGTATCCAAGCCGTTCATTTGCATATTTCACAGGAATATCCATTGAATTTGCAAAATTAGAGAGAGACAGGTTGTATTTAGATGTTATTTCTTTCATGGTCATAGAACCGTTTATATTTATATCAGAATATTTATAGGTGTGTTGTTGATTGGTTTTTTGTGAAAATTTGGGACCGGGATTTTGATGGATTGTTTCTTGATGTGTTCTTTTCGAGTTAATCTGTTGATATTGATATTCATCCTTATTTATATTCTTATTTGTATTATGGTTAATAGAAGGAGTCTTTTCTGTTGTTCTGTAATTGCGTTCATTATAATCAATTTCAGGGCGAAGTAATAATGGGCCTATCCCAAACAAGATGGAAAGAAATAAAAAGATGTAAGCCAAAACCTTTCGTTTAGTTTTGTTTGGAATCATTCGTTTGTATAAACATGTTATCACAGTCCAGTGTAAGACAATATGCCAAAACAATAAAAACAGGAGCAACCCCCCAAGGATTAAATGAATGGTTCCCCATTGATGTCTGTCCAAACCCCAAAAATACAAATCTGCATCAGTCCCATATATAGTATTTCGTTTATACCCCGGAATAAGAACATATTTGATCATGAACCCTATTCCTGCAATCATCATCATGAGAATGAACATGATGATATCAATAATCAAATTGATTTTGCCTTTATTTTTTATTTTCATTTGTTTGTGTTTAATTAAATAAAATATAAAAGATCAGATGATTATGAATTTGTTGTTTTTTTGTTGTGTATTAATAATAGTGTTTATAAACACAAAGGTAATGAGAATATTCTCAAAACAAAAATATAAATTGATCTTTGATAATGAATATGGAGATTAAGTTCAACATCCCACGCTCAAAATCAAAAAATATCCCAAATATTAAAATTCAAATTTTAAATGGTACAAATGCAATTTTAGTGAAAATAGTGTTTGTTTTAGAATACTGAATATTCAATATGACTTTCACTAAATATGCAGTAAAACCTTTTAATATGTGTAATGGAAGAAGATATAACCACCATATAACCCTGTCAAGATATCAAAAGATATACTAAATATTATATTAACAAAATCAGAAGCAGGTAAGTATTCGTTGTTACCAATCAAAAAACATCTGTGAGTTTCCATCTGCCGGTTTTTGATTTTTTTTATTTTTTGGTGGTGCTTCTTTTTGTTTTTTTGGCTTGGTTTCCGGTTTTTCCTGATTTGATTGGGATGTGTCTGTGCTTGTTTCAGCTGGTTGTTCTTCCTTTTCCAGGGGTTTCAATTCGTTAATTTTTTTTACTTTGTTTGTAGTCAGTCGTTTACCATGAGCTTTCACACCTTTTACAGCAATAAACTCATCAATATTCACAATGTCTGCTTTCTTTTTAACATCGCCTCCATAGTTTAATTTGATTACAGGATATTCGTGCTCACTAAGCAAAATAAGTTTTGACTTAGGATGTTCGCCAATAAATGAAAATTCTTTATCCGTGGGTTCAGTCTTGAAGCGTTTTACATAATAATATTCCTGCTCCCCATCATAGTAGACTACAGAAAATACTTTTTCAGGGTTGAATTTTTCAATCTTAATGATATTGTCTTCATAATGATTGGTGACATCATAAGAAGTAAGATTGTAAGTTCCTTTGTTTGTGATCACGAGTATTTTATCACCTTCAAAAAATTCGCCAAGGTATTGTCCATTTTCATCACTATTCAGCCGGAGCACTTCAAAATCAAACCAGCGGTGTCTTCCTCCCAGTGTTGATTGTCCTTTTTCTTTGAGTACGATTTTGTGAATGGGATATTTGGTTAAAATATTGCCCATGGAGTTTTTTCCTTTGATTTCCATCTCCCCAAAGTTAAAATCAAATATCCGGTTTTTAAGTCGCGGCCTGGGCACAAGATATACGGTTACTCTTTCTGCTTCGCCGTTGGGGTTGGCTGTTAAGTAAAGCACCTGGGAGCCTTCGGTTCCTTTGGTAAGATTGTATTCTTTGTCCCTCATAGCTCCTGAAATTGCTGTGCGTTTTACCCTGACATTTCCTTTGAATCCATCGCGGTAGATGATATTATAAATTGTCCGCCGGTCATTTTTCTTGAATACCCTTACATGGATGATGTCTTTGCCTACAAACAATTTTTCATCTACTTTGGTGATATAATATCTTCCGTCTTTAAGGAATACAATGATATCATCAATATCGGAACAATCGCAGACATATTCATCTTTGCGCAGGCCTGTTCCTATAAATCCTTCTTTTCTGTTTACAAATAGTTTTTTATTGGATTCTACTACTTTTGTGGCTTCAATTGTATGGAAATTCCTGATTTCGGTTTTACGTTCCCTGCCTTTTCCGTATTTCTTTTTCAGGTTTTTATACCATTCAATAGCGTATGGGATAATGTTTGCCAGCTTATGGTTGATTTCTTCGATCTGTTTTTCGATATTTTGAATGTATTCGTCTGCTTTTTTAATGTCGTATTTTGATATTTTTTTGATCCTTAACTCGGTGAGTTTCACGATGTCGTCTTGTGTTACATCGCGTTTGAGTTGTTTTTTGAATGGTTCCAATCCTTTGTCAATGGTTTCCAGGATGGCTTCCCATGTCTCGCACTCTTCAATATCATTATAGATTTTGTTTTCTATAAATATTTTTTCAAGGGATGACATGTGCCACTCTTCTTCCAATTCGCCTTTTTTAATTTCCAGTTCTTTTGTCAGAAGGTTCAGTGTGTGGTCTACAGAATTTTTCAGTATTTCACTAACACCCAGGAATCGTGGTTTTTCATTTTCAATGACACAGGCATTGGGTGAAATGGATATTTCGCAATCTGTGAATGCATACAGGGCATCTATGGTTTTATCAATAGACACACCATTGGCAAGGTGTACCAGTATTTCTACATGTTCTGCAGTATTATCATCTATGCGTTTTACTTTTATTTTTCCTTTGTCATTGGCCTTAATGATGGATTCTATGAGGCTGTTGGTGGTTTTGCCGAAAGGTATTTCAGTGATGACCAGGGTGTTTTTGTCACCTTTTGATATCCGGGCGCGCACACGGATACTTCCTCCGCGCAGTCCGTCATTATATCTTGAGAAGTCGGCCATGCCGGCAGTGGCAAAATCGGGATACAGTTTAAAATCCTGGTTTTGCAGATAAGCGATGGCTGCATCAATGATTTCATTGAAATTATGCGGTAAAATCTTGGATGCCAAACCAACGGCAATTCCTTCCACTCCTTGCACCAATAAGAGAGGGAATTTTACCGGCAATGTAACGGGTTCCTCATTTCTTCCGTCATAGGAGACTTTCCATTCGGTTGTTTTAGGATAAAAGACAACTTCTTGTGCAAATTTGGTGAGCCTCGCTTCAATATATCGTGGTGCAGCAGCACTGTCGCCTGTGAATATATTGCCCCAGTTCCCCTGGGTGTCTATCAACAGGTTTTTTTGTCCGAGTTGTACCAGTGCTTCCTGTATCGAAGCATCGCCATGCGGGTGATATTGCATGGTATAACCAATGATGTTGGCTACTTTGTTGTACCGGCCGTCATCAATGCGTTTCATGGCATGCAAAATCCTTCTGTGAACTGGTTTTAGTCCGTCATTGAGGTGCGGGACTGCCCGTTCTAAAATGACATACGATGCATAATCCAAAAACCAGTTTTTGTACATCCCTGATAAATGGATCATTTTAAACGGTTCGGCCTCTTCATGGCGTTCTTCACCATTATCACCACCAGTGTTTAACGCATCGTCTTTATCCTGGCCGTTCCCCCCATGTTCTTCATTATATTGATTTGTTTTATCTTCTTCCATGTTGTTTTGTTCTTTTTTATTTATTCAACAAATAACTCTTTTATTATACAAAGTGGTTAATCCATTACTTCCTCGTATTTAAGGTTATTGATGATAAAATCTTGTCGTTCCGGGCTGTTTTTGCCCATATAGAATGACAACAATTCAGCTACAGCGTCAGCTTTTCTTAATTGAACGGGTTCAAGCCTGATATCATTGCTTATGAAATGCTTAAATTCGTCCGGAGATATTTCTCCAAGCCCTTTAAAACGGGTGATTTGTGAATTTTTTCCGAGTTTGATCATGGCTTTTCCTTTTTCTTTTTCATCGTAACAGTATAATGTTTTTTGTTTGTTCCTGACTCTGAATAAAGGGGTTTGCAGTACATATAAATGTCCGTTTTTGACGAGGTCGGGAAAAAATTGCAGAAAAAAAGTGATCAGTAAGAGCCGGATATGCATACCGTCTACATCTGCATCTGTTGCAATCACAACATTGTTATATCGTAACTGGTCAATGCCTTCTTCGATATTCAGGGCTGCCTGCAATAGGTTGAATTCTTCATTTTCGTACACAATTTTTTTGGTAAGCCCGTAAGTGTTCAGTGGTTTTCCTTTGAGGCTGAATACAGCCTGGGTATTCACATCTCTCGCTTTGGTGATGGATCCACTGGCCGAATCTCCCTCGGTAATGAAAATGGTTGAAAGTAAGCGTTTTTCATCTTTGGAGTTGTAATGGGTCCGGCAATCCCTTAATTTTTTATTGTGCATACTGGACTTTTTAGCCCGTTCTTTGGCTACTTTTTTGACCTGTGAGATGGCTTTCCGTTCTTTTTCAGACTCCAGGATTTTATTGTGGAGTATTGCTGCTGTTTCAGAGTTTTTATGGAGATAATTATCAAGATGTTTGCTGACAAAATCGTTTATAACGTTTCGTATGCTTGCACCATTGGGCTCAATGGTTTTGGAACCTAATTTTGTTTTGGTCTGGGATTCAAAAACAGGTTCTTCAACCTTAATGCTAACAGCTGCAATGATGGATGTTTTGATGTCGGAAGCATCAAAGTTTTTTTTATAAAACTCGCGAATGGTTTTTACCACGGCTTCTTTAAACGCGGCCAGGTGTGTGCCTCCCTGGGTGGTATGTTGTCCGTTTACAAAGCTGTAATATTCTTCTCCGTATTGCCTTCCATGTGTTATGGCAACTTCGATATCACTGTCTGAAAAATGAATGATGGGGTAGAGGCCTTCGGAGCTCATATTTTCTTCCAGTAAATCATACAACCCATTTTTGGAATAATATGTTTTCCCGTTGAAGTGGATGTTCAGTCCGGCATTGAGATACACATAATTCTTGAGCATGTTTTCCACATATTCTTCGATGTAATGATAGTTGAGAAATAATTCCGAATCCGGGACAAATGATACTAAGGTACCTGTGGTGTTTTCGTTTGATGGTATTTCTTCTTCATTCAGGAGGTTGCCTTTTTGAAAGCTTACGCTTTTTGATTTATTATCGCGAAATGAAGTGATTGAAAAATCGGCAGATAGGGCGTTGACTGCTTTAATCCCGACTCCGTTTAGTCCCACGGATTTTTTAAATACTTTTGAGTCATATTTAGCGCCGGTGTTCATTTTGCTTACCACTTCCCTGAGTTTTCCAAAGGGGATGCCTCTCCCGTAATCTCTGACTTCTACTTTATGTTCTGTGATGTTGATGTCAATTTTTTTCCCAAACCCCATCATGTATTCGTCAATGGAATTATCTATGGTTTCTTTCAGCATGACATAAATACCATCGTCTTGAGAAGAACCGTCTCCTAACTTGCCGATATACATTCCCGGACGACGGCGGATGTGTTCTTTCCATTCTAAGGTTTTAATGGTATCTTCTGAATAGTTTGCTGTCATAATATTATTTTTTTATAAAGAAAACACAAAAATAATGAAAAGAGGGCAGGGGATGGTGTATGATTTTTCAACAATGCATGACTGTGGATGAAAAGAAAAGCCATGCAAAGCTAAAAATCCCTTTAATTTTAAATGATTCATAGGCCAAACAGATACGTGTGAGTTGTTAATAAATTGTTGCTCTATTCAAATAAATGGTTGATAAATTTAATAAATTGTTTTTTTGCTTGCTTCCACATTGCACATTTGGAAATTAATTTTTAATCTAATAATAATAATTATAAACGATATGCGTTTCTTCAAAAGAATTGTGGATGAGAATATCGGCAATGTCTAATCAATTGATTGAGAGACTATTGCTATAAAGTCATTAATTTATTTCATTTATTTTTCATTTGAAATAGCAAAAAAGTTTGATTAGTTTTCTTATTTTTATATATTCGCAGCCGCAATAAATTTAATTTAAACAAACAAAACAATTCTTATGTATTGGACATTGGAATTAGCCTCAAAACTAGAAGATGCACCCTGGCCGGCAACAAAGGAAGAGTTGATTGACTTTGCCATTCGATCGGGAGCTCCTATGGAAGTTATTGAAAACCTCCAGGAATTAGAAGAAGAAGGAGAAATTTATGAAAGTATAGAAGACATTTGGCCGGATTACCCAAGAAAAGAAGATTTTCTGTTTAATGAAGATGAGTATTAATTATCATCTTATTACATGGCGTCAAAAAGATGAAGGGCCTATTGAAACAGGTCCTTTTTAGATGTAGGGCGCAAATCATCCAACCATTTAAAATGTTCTAAACGTAAAGTAGACAGGTCAACCTTTTCGAGCGGATGAAATGTAGCATCAGGCCGTGTAACAAAATATACTTTTTCCACTTCTTGATTTTTAAGATGAAGTGTCATTGAGGAGGACACCGATTGATTTACACCAATATATCCGTCTTTATTTTCGGGAAAAAAGATTGATTTAGCATTTCCATTTACGGTTAGCTTATGCAAATTACCTTGTTTAATATACCCGGTTATATTTCTTCCCTGGGCCTGATTGTATTTAGGATTGGATGGGTCATGTTTTTGGATAATGATGGAGTTGGTATACATTTTTACCGAATCGGCCGAATTGTTGGATGTATAAATTTCAATGTATTCGGCTGATAATTGATACCCTTTTGACCATAATACCGGTTTTGTATAAAGCCTGATGATTGAATCTAAGGTTGAATATACCAGTGAGTCGCATATCCCTTGCAAATCCGGTTTATATATTTTTACATTATGAAATGCCTTGATGATTTTTTCATTGTTTGCAGTATCTGTTTTCCCGGAGGCTGCAGTATCCGTGTCAGACATTAATGTGTCTCCGTGTATATAAAGCGAGTCTTTTTCTTCTGAAACACTGATGAATAAAGCTTTGTCAGTCATCAATGATTCTTCGGTTGCTTCATATAAATAGCCATAATTTCCTTGTAGTATTACATTTTTCACCGAGTCAAACAAGGTAATATTATTGAATGCTTCTCCATAACCGATTTTTCGGTCATAAAATAAACTATCTCCTTTTAATCTCAGGTTATCACTGATTAAATAAGGGTTTTGACTAAATCGTGACACATCTGTGTCTGTATTATACCATCCTTTTTCACAATATATTTTATTGGTATTGCTAATGATATCTGTGGGCCCAAGGAAAAACGTAACTTTTGTTTGAGTGTTGTACTTCATTGTATCGCAATAGATAGTATAATCAGGATTCACCAGTTTTACCGAATCTTTAAATTCAAACAGGTCTTGTTTAGAGTAATAGTATCCTTTTATGCTTGTGAGTGTATTATCTCCACTGTATATTGTGGCACCATTTACATAATACCCAAAACTCCGTTTGCGGTCGAAATCAAGATACTCGGTTAAAAGAGTGGTTTCTTTATCAATTAATTTAACATTATTTCTTGATTTAGCCATTTCTGTAGTTCCATTATATACAATGGTATCTGCATACAGATGAATGGTGTCGCCCTGGTTGACATGGGCGTTGCTGTAGGCATGAAGCATGTTTTGGTTGCTGTAATAAAGGGCGGTATCACAATAAAGGATTGCTCCTTTGTGTTTGCATACTACATTGCCAATCAATCGTTTTGCATCTGATCCGAAGCGTTTGTCCATTTCGATGTATTCCGACTGAATTTTTATCTTATATTGTTTTTGGGATAATCCGTCAGAAACATAAACAATGGTTAAAAAAAAAAGTAAGGTATACTTTACAGCAGATGCATTCATCTTTTTTTTCTTTTAAATACCGGAAGTATGTCCGGGCTAGTAAATTATTATTTAGTGTTTATCCATCCTTTGAAATTAAAATCGCAAGTTTGGTAGTTTTCATCTATACGTATGAATGTTGTGTTTTGTTTTTTTTGTATCCATTCTACAAATGCTTCTTGTTGTTTTTTTGCTTTTAGCATGTTTTTAATCAGGTCATAATCTTTTTCAAGATTGGCTTTATGGGGTTTTACTTTTGATTTGATTTTGACAATCTTGTATAATGTCCGTCCGTTTTCATCTTTTGATTCATAGGGTTTTGAGATTTCTCCTTCTTTGAGGTTTTTTACAATATAAAAATCGGCGGGCAGTAATTCGTCCATTTGAAATTCGGCTGTTCCTGTGTTAGGGTTGAGTATAATTCCACCGCTTTTTTGTGTTGAAGGGTCTTCGGAATGAACTTGGGCTGCTTCTTCAAAGCTTAATTCATCGTTTGTGCGGATTAAGGTTGCAATGCTGTCAAGGCGTTTGTTGGTTTGTTTAATGGTATTGGGGGCATAATCAGGACGGATGAGAATTTGCTGGGTATTGACTTTATTATCCCTGTGCTCTATTAATTTAATGATATGGAAACCTTGTTCTGTTTCAAATATTTTTGAAACGCCTCCTTCTTTAAGCCTGAAAGCAGCATCGGCATATTTGGGTGGCAGTTCGCCTTTTCCTTTAAATCCTAATTCTCCTCCTTTGGATGCATTTTCTCCTTCAGAATACAACACGGCTAATGTCGAAAATTCTTCGCCTTCGAGGATTCTCTTTCGCAAGTTAAGCAGTTTTTGTTTTACTTCTAAAATGGCTTTTTCTGAGTATTCTGGATATTTGACTATTTGAGCCATCACAATTTTAGCTTCAACATACGGAATGCTGTCTTTAGAGAGTGATTCATAATATTTGTTAATTTCGGAAGGTGTTGGTTTGACGCTTTGAATCACTTCCTGCCTCATTCTTTCGGTAAGCATTTGGTCTCTTAGCGATTTCCTAAGGTCGTCTTTGATGTCACTCAATGATTTATTAAAGTAGTTTTCAAGTTTTTCTACTGATCCTATGCGATCAATAAAAAAATCGAGGCGTTGTTGCAACTGTAGCTCTACCTGAGTATTTTCTATTGTGATGCTATCAATTTTGGCCTGGTCTAATAATAAATTTTGAAGTAATAATTCTTCTAACAGCCTGCATTTTGCTCCTTTTTCGCTCATTCTTAAATTTTGTCCGCTTTGCTTGATCTGAACATACCGTTCATGTACTTCGGATTCGGTGATCATGTTATCTCCAATGACTGCAACAACCTGGTCTAAAATTTGTTTGTCGTTCTGGCCATGGATTACAGATGTTAAAGAAAATAATATAAGAATTATACTCAATAGTTTTGTGATACCTTTTTTTGTTTGCATATATTTATTCATAAAATTTAATGTTCCCATTATTGATTGCATTGCTATATATTTGTTCTTCCAGATTTCTCAAAAATTTGTTTTTATTCTTATTAATAAGGATGTTTTTGATTCTGTTTTCGACATATTTTAAAGGTGCTATTTCATTTTTATCTCTTTTATCAATGATGTATATTAAATAATAAAACGATTCATCTTTTGATTCGATGATCTGTCCTTTTCTGATATTGTTTAGTAAATCATGCGTTTCTTTTTTTAAAAAATTATTTAATTCGGCAATTTCTATCCACCGGTCATTTGGGATATATTCTGTGGCATATTGCCGGCAATATGAATTCAGTTTTTTTATTTTTTTGGTGTTATTCGTATCGCACCAGTATTTCAATTTATCAATTCCGGAATATACATGGGGGACTTTAGCATAATAAGCTTTGACAATGGTATTTTGTAATTTAAAGTTGATTTTATTGTTAGAATAATATGATATGATTTCTGACTTGGACAAAGTTGTATCAAGTTTTTGTTTAATGAGTTTATCTTTGTATTTATAGATAAGCAATGATGTTCTGTAATCTTCTATTTCTTGTGATACATCTTTTTCTTCGTCTGTAAGGTTTAATTCTGCTTTTCTTAATAAAAGCTGGTTTTTGATCCATTGATATATGTATTGTTTTGAAAGCTGAAAACTGTCTTGGCGCCGAACGCCTTCCGGGATGATTTCAGCTATATTTGATTTGTAAAGGGATTTATCGTATACCTTTACAATGGGCACTTCTTTATTTTTGTTTTGTAATCCATCACAAGCTATTATAATAAACAAGATGAATATTACAAATGAATATTTGATTATATTTTTCACAGGTTATAATGAAATTTAGAATTCATCAAGCATTTCTTCATTAATGGTAATTGTATATTTTTGTCTGAGTTCTTCCAGCCATTTCTTTTCAAGATAATCCTGGTAATCTGAAGTAACAAGCCCCCGTGCTTCGTTGAATTTTTTGGGTTGCCTGGGCAACACTTCGTTAATTTGTATTAACATTGCAGCACCTTGTTTATCATAAAAATCTGATATCCCTTCTTTCCATTTGAGGTTATCTATTTTTTCATTTTCACCTTTAGTAAATGTTTTATGTTCTATGGTGATTTCTTTTCCTTCTTTTTCTTTGACTTTTTCTATTATGTCCTCATCTGTATATCCTTTTTTCTCTTTTTTGCGGGCATATTTTTCTGTTGCTTTAGCCGATTCTTCTCCGGGACATTCGTATATAGTTACCCTGACCCTTTTATCCCACATATATTTGTTTTTATTTGACTCATAAAATTTTTTAATGCCGGTAGTATCTTTTACTGCTTTTGACCATACTTTGTCGTCCATTATGTTGAATAATAGTATGCCGTCATGGTATTCCCGGGATAAATGCCTGAATTTAGGATATTTTTCATCCAGCAATGATTTTTCGTAGCTCATGATTTTATTATCTGCAAAACGGTCAAACATTTCATGAACAAATTGCGCCGTGGGTGTTTTTTTCCATCTCTGTTTTGATTTTATTTTATTCAGATATTCGGCCATGTCTTTTTGTGTGAATACAGTGTCTCCAATTTCAATGAGTTTTCCTTCTAGTGATGAGGAGTTTGTATTGAATGTCCATGTATCATTAAAAAAACCTGCAGAATCTAAACTACGGATGATCTTACTAAGGTTGCCGGTGTATTGTTTGTATTGATGTTTTTCTTTTAACTTACTGATAAAATGGGTTTGAATGATTTTTTTTGTAGGGCCTTTTTCGATTTTTGATTCAAGTTCATCTTTAATATCTTCAAAGGCCGGGAATTCTTTTTTATCAATCCGTTTTATAATATGAAAACCAAAGCGTGTTTTTACAGGTTCCGAGATGTCTCCATCTTCTTTAAGTGCATAAGAGGCTTCTTCGAAAACAGGCACCATTTCACCTATACCAAACCATTTCATTTCGCCACCATTTTTTGCAGACCGTTTATCATCAGAATATTCTTTAGCCAATTCTGCAAAATCTGCGCCATTTTGTAATTTTAGATATATCTCATTGATGACATTTTCAACAGAATCTATATCTTCCTGTGACATGCCTCTTGGTGTAAATTTCATGATATGGGCTACTTTTATTTTTCCCTGGGCTTCTTTTTTATCGTGCACTTTGATCAGATGATATCCATAACTTGTTTTGAATGGTTCGGACAGTTTTCCTTCCGGCAATTCATGTGCTGTTTTTTCAAATTTATAGGGAAATTTAAACACTGTAAAGTATCCGAGGTCTCCGCCATTACGTTTAACCGATGGGTCGTCTGAACTGGCTCGTGCGACTTTATCAAAGGGTTCGCCCCGTACGATCCTGTCTCTTATTTCGTGTATTTTTTTATATGCATGAAGGGTGTCTTCGGGTGTAGCCTTGTTAAAGTCAACTTTTATAAGTATATGGCTTGCATGTACTGCTTCTTTTTTAAATTCATATGCTTTTTTTACAAGTTTCTCTTTAACATCTTCACTGGTAAGATACGGTTTTGCGAGTTGATTTTTGTATTTTTTGTATTCATCGAGAAAAGAGGGCACGGTATCGTATCCGAGCGCTTCGGCTTCTAACACTTTTAATTTGAAATTGATGAACAGATCAAGATATTCTTCAACAGATTTTATTGTATCAATGGTTGATGAGGTGTTATTTTTTGAATAAATCCGTTCAAATTCAGATTTTGTGATTTCTTCATGAGTGTTAGGGCCTTCAATGGTTATAAAGACTTCTTCGTTGTTTGTTTGACTGAAACAAAATAGATATGCAAAAGATAAGAGTACTGTAATAATGTTTCTTTTTTTCATTTTTTCATTATTTTTTTTAAAATTATTTAACATTTATTATTCGCGGGTATAATTAGGGGCTTCCCGTGTTATGGTGACATCATGAGGATGACTTTCTGCAATTCCTGCTTTGGTGACCCTTATGAACTGGGATTTTTGCAGCTCAATAATGTTTTTGGCACCGCAATATCCCATACCAGACCTTATACCTCCAAGCATTTGGTAAACGACCTCAGATAATGTTCCTTTATAGGGTACTCTGGCAGAAATGCCTTCGGGAACAAATTTATTCGCCTCTTTGTTTCCATCCTGGAAGTAACGATCGCTGGAACCTTCATGCATTGCTTCCATTGATCCCATTCCACGGTATGCTTTGAATTTTCTTCCACTGTATATAATGGTTTCTCCGGGCGATTCTTCTACACCGGCAATTAGTGAACCGACCATTACATTGCTGGCACCACCGGCTAGTGCTTTTACAATATCCCCGGAGTATCGTATGCCTCCATCTGCAATGATTGGTATTCCTGTTCCTTGTAATGCTTTAAAGATGTCATAGATTGCAGTTAATTGCGGTACACCAACCCCGGCAATGATCCTTGTTGTGCAAATAGAACCGGGGCCAATGCCTACTTTAACGGCATCTGCTCCAGATTTGTATAGGTCCATCGCTGCTTTTGCAGTACCGATATTTCCAGCAATTACTTCGGCTTCGGGGAATTGTTTTTTTATTCTGATTAATGTGTCTAATACATTCTGATTATGGCCGTGTGCGGTGTCTATCACTATGGCATCTGCATTGGCTTCGATGAGTTGTTTGGCTCGTTCAAATCCCATATCTCCAATCCCTACAGCTGCTGCAACTCTTAATTGTCCTCTTTCATCTTTACAAGCATTGGGGCGGTCTTTGGTTTTTGTGATGTCTTTGTATGTGATCAGGCCTATAAGTTTATTGTCTTTATTGATAACAGGAAGTTTTTCTATTTTATGTTTTTGTAATATCTGGGCTGCTTCTTTAAGGTTTGTTTCCCGTGAGGTGGTAATGATTGATTCTTTTGTCATCACTTCTTCAACAGGCCGTTCTATGTTGTTTTCAAATCTTAAATCCCTGTTTGTAACGATGCCTATAAGTTTTTCCTGGTCATCTACAACAGGTATGCCGCCAATTTTATATTCTTTCATTAAGTTTAACACATCCTTAACTTTTTTATCTTTTTTGATAGCGATGGGATCATATATCATGACATTTTCAGCACGCTTTACTTTTTTAACTTCATTTGCCTGCTCTTCAATGCTCATATTCTTATGGATAACACCAATACCGCCTTCTCTTGCCAGAGCTATGGCTAACACTGATTCTGTTACAGTATCCATAGCAGCCGACACAATAGGAATATTTAATGTTATGTTTTTAGAGAACTTCGTGTTCAACTGTGTATCTTTCGGCAATATTTCAGAATGTGCCGGTATCAGCAGCACATCATCAAATGTTAATCCTTCAGAAACAATTTTTTCGGATTCGAATGTCATTTACAAATATTTTTTATAAATTAAAGTTGCCAAAATATAAAAATTATACGTCCTAATAAAATTTTAACCAAATGTTTTTTGTTTTAACATATAAGCAGGCTGTTTTATTATTAAGATTATAAAAAAAATTGAATCAATATCATCAAATATTAATAAAATACTGGGGATTCAGTCATTTTAAACCTTTGCAGGAAGACGTGATCCGTTCGGTACACCAGGGGAACGACACGCTTGTGCTGATGCCTACAGGCGGGGGTAAATCCATTACTTTTCAGGTGCCTGCTATTGCAAAAGAAGGAACAGCCATTGTAATTACCCCTTTGATTGCACTGATGAAAGATCAGGTTGACCGTTTAAGGAAACTGGATATTAAAGCCGTAGCGATTTATTCTGGAATGACACGTGAAGAAATAAAAATTGCTTTGGATAATTGCATTTATGGCGGGTATAAGTTTTTATATTGTTCACCTGAGCGCGTACAAACCGAATTGTTTAAGGTCAGGATCGAAAAAATGAAAGTGAGTATGATTGTAGTAGATGAAGCACATTGTATATCTCAGTGGGGCTATGATTTCAGGCCTTCATACCTGAAGATTTCAGACCTTCGGGCGCAATTACCCGATACTCCTGTGTTAGCACTAACAGCCAGTGCTACTCCAGCTGTTGTTAAAGACATTCAGGAGAAATTAAAGTTTAAAGACCCGAATATTCTGAAAAGTAGTTTTGAACGAAAAAACCTTGTTTATTGGGTGAGTCATTCGGAAGATAAACAGAAATACCTGCTTAAAATGTTGTCATCTGTAAAAGAAAGTGGTATTGTGTATGTAAGAACCAGAAAGAGGACCAAAGAGTTGGCAACCCTTTTAAGGCAACATAAAATTTCAGCAGATTATTACCACGGTGGCCTGTCTACATCTATCCGCAACGAAAAGCAAAAGCAATGGACAAACGGGCAATGCAGGGTAGTGGTGTCTACAAATGCATTTGGAATGGGGATTGATAAAGCGAATGTGCGGAGTGTGATCCATTATGACCTCCCTGATTCGTTGGAAGAGTATTACCAGGAAGCGGGAAGAGCAGGGCGTGATGGGAACAAAGCATTTGCTGTATTATTATGCAATGATACAGACATTGCAAAAGCAAAAAAACGGCTACAGGATAATTTTCCCGAGGTCAAGTCCATCAAACAAATTTATGAGGCCCTGGGAAATCATTTTCAAATACCCGTAGGAGGAGGAAAAAACCAGTCGTTTGATTTTAATATTTCTGAATTTGCTTCAAAGTATTCGTTCAATATCATGACGATTTATAATAGTTTAAAGTTTCTTCAATATGAGGGATATATAGAAGTTACGGATGAAATTAATAATCCTTCGCGGATATATTTTACCTTAAACCGGGATGACCTTTATAAGTTTCAGGTGTCGAATGTGGATTTTGATCGGTTTATTAAATTGTTATTGCGGTCGTATACAGGATTATTCACTGAATATACTGCAATAGATGAAGATTACCTTGCCCTGTTATCCAAAACCAATCGTCAGACTGTTTATGAGTATCTGAAAAAACTCAGCACATTGAATGTCATTCATTACATCCCTCAAAAAAGGTCTCCGTTGATTATTTACACAGAAGAGCGGCTGCCTGTGGATTCACTGTATTTTGCAAAAGAACATTACAAAGAAAGGAAATTGAATTATGCAAATAAGATAGAGGCAATCATTGATTATGCCAAAAGGGATAATAAATGCAGAAGCCAATTGCTTTTGTCGTATTTTGGAGAAACAGATACGAAGCGTTGTGGGCAGTGTGATTATTGTCAAAAACGAAATGAAGTAGGAGTGAGTCAATATGAATTTGATCTGATATTAAAAGATATCAAATCGGTTATTTTTGAACAAGGAGCGATGTTGACCGATGAGTTGATAGACCGGATAAAGCATGATCAATCAAAGGTTATGAAAGTACTCCAATGGCTTTTGGATAATGATAAGATGGTGTATGACGATGAAAATAAACTGATGTGGCATGCTTAAAAGGTGGGGTAGTGGTTGATGAGGTTAGAATTTTAGGTTTTACTGCATTTTTAGTGTTTGTTCAATCATGTCCGCTAACTTCGTTACGCTTGCCCCAAAATTGCTCATTTACTTCAATAAACTGCGCTTTTTGGGGGTGCACAAGCCTCGTTATCGAACATTATGATCCAAACACTTGAGTTT